>JAHHSW010000155.1 GCA_020024985.1 Anaeroplasmataceae bacterium
TTATAAGAGCTATCACTTATAATTTCTCTATCCTCATTATAAATAAGCTTGTTATCTAAAATTCTATCATTTTTCTTGTTCTTCTCAATTAAATTTAGCTTAGTATAATATTCCTCTATTGTATTAGGAAGGCTTGTAAGCTCTAATATTGCTTGATCAAAGGATGGTAATAAATTTAATGTTTTATTAACTAAATTAATTACGGCATTAAAGCTAGATTCTAGCTTTTTAGAGAAATCCTCTAAATCCTTAACTATATCTCTTAATGAATCTATGTTAGCAAATCTTAGCTTACCATACTCTCTTAATAGTCCTGTATAATTCCTTATAGTTTCACCAGTTAGCTTTTCATACTCAGCTAAATAGCCTGTCATTATATCAAGCTCTAGCTTAATCTCAGGTGAAGGATTCTCAAGCTTTATAAAATCCCAATAATCCTTATTGCCTGCAAAGCTTCCAAATTCATGATATATCTTATTATTTTGTTCATACATTTTTTCAACTAATGACTTTAAGGCCTCTAGCTTATCTAAATTTTTATTAATCTCATCAAATAAGAAGCCTGCTAGATCATGATCTCTATAATATGTAGAAATATCATCCTCAGCAACCTCATTATTCATGTAGGTTCTTGGGTTTAAAACATTATAGAATGATGAAAAGCTCTTATAGGTTGTATTAAGCATTCTGTTTAAATCAGCTAACTCAAAAACATTTTGAGCAACTGCTACATAATAGCCCTTTACCATAAAGCTTTCCTCTAGGCTCTTCTTTACAGCAGGTAGATTATCCTCACCACCAATTGTAGAAACCCTTAACACTCCTGCAGCCTCTGGATTAAAATAGCCCTCTCTCATTGATTCATAGGCAATTGCCTGCATTCCTTCTTCTAGCTCCTTACCCTCAACATTTAGGTCAACTAGGAATGAATCAGCATCACTATTACCACTCTTAAGAGATACAATCTTATTATTACTATCTGCCTCTATCATAATAGTAGGATTTATTTCTACTATATAATAGGTATTTGGTGAAGCTGGCTTAATAAAGAATAATACTACTATTAAGACTACAGCTAAAACAGATGCCAAGCTAAAGCCTAGACCTAAAGGAAGAGCAAATGATTTTTTCTTCTTTTCTCTTGGAGTAATCCTATAATTCTTTAAATCTTCACTCATTGGAGAAATTCTTTCATCCATTTCTTGATTTAAAAGCTTTTTTAAATTCTTCATTATTCTAGCTCCTTTCTCAGCTTTTCTAAAGCTGTTTTATATTTTGATAATACTGTACCAAGTGGCATTCCGAGCTCATTAGCTATATCCTTATGCTTATAGTTCATGAGAACATACCTAATAACTATTTGATATTCATCCTCATTTAAAACCTTTTGCATAACTAAGAATATTGTATTATCCCACTTAGTTTCTCTTGGCTCATTATACTCACTTATTAAAGCCTCAGCCTTGTCATTTTCTCTTTTCTTCTTATATATAAGGTTTAAGGAGTGATTCTTTGCTAGCTGGAATAACCAGGCTCTAGCATCAGTATCCTTTTTATACATGTATGCCTTATCCTTAACCTGCATATAAATGTCCTGTAAGGCATCCTCTGTATCCTCTCCATTTTTAAAGTATGGATAGATAAAAGCATATATTCCCTTGTAGGTAGCATAATAGAATTCTTCAAATGCGCGCTCACTACCATCACCAATTTCTATAAGAAGCTTATTAAGTCTTCGTTTATCCATACCTCTCCTCCTAACTATTAAACAGAATAAATTTAAATTTTATTGAGGTTAATTAAAACCTCAATATTTCAATTTAAAACACCTAAAAACAAATTATACCAAAATCTTATTTAAGGCCTATTATTTATAAATTAACCCTTTACTAAATATTTTCATAGTGTATAATGAAAAAGACACTTTTTCCTGGAGGTTTTTATGAGAAAGCATCTACATATATTAATAAGCTCAATTCTTGCAGGCTTTTGTATAGTAATTGGAGTTTTAGTTTATTTATCCTTATTATTAATGAATCAAAAGATTATAGGCTCAGTTTTCTTTGGGCTTGGCCTATTTGGAATTATCCACTTTAATCTTCATTTATATACTGGAAAGGTTGGGGCTGTATTAGATAATAAGCCTAATTATTTTTTGGAGCTATTAACCTGCTTAATTGGTAACTTCATTGGTGTAATTTTATTATCATTACTTGCGAAGGCAACTAGAATAGTAACCCCTGAAATGATTGAGCTAGCTAAGGGCTTAGTTCTAACCAAGCAAAATGATAATCCTTTATCTATTTTTGTGCTTGCAATATTCTGTGGCTTTATGATTTATATTGCCTGTCGAGGCCATAAGGATTGTACATATTCATTAGGAAAGGTAATATTTGTCTTCCTAGCTGTCGCAATCTTTATTCTAGCAGGCTTTGAGCACTGTATCGCAAACGCTGCCTACTATACAATAGCTGGTGTATTTAGCTGGAAATGCCTATGGTATTTTATATTAATGATTGTAGGTAATGGAGTTGGAGCTATTTTCTTTGACTTCTTAATGAAGCTTAAGGAAAGCTTAGGCAAGGAGAAAAATAATAATGAAATTGAGGAAGCCTAATAGGCTTCTTTTTTTAATAAAAAAGCGGGACTAAATTAAAATTAGTCCCACTTTTCTTTAGCTATTCATTAGTATTATCAGCTGCTTCATCTTCAAAAATAACATCCTTATCATGCTTATCCTCAAAAGATTTATGAAGTAGCCCATCTTTATTTCTATAGGTAATTTTCTTATGATTTTTAGGTACTACCAAATAATAAACTGGTATAAATAGGAATACTACCCAGCCTGGATGCCATAAATTAAAATAAAAGCCTAAAACTAAATAAAGCACTACAATAAATAATAGGAAGCTACCACCATTAAAACGCCTAAAAATAATATCATTTATAAGCTCTACTAGGGTAAGCCCAATTAGGATAATTATCCAGCTTGGATGCCAGCAATTTAAGATTGCTCCATAACAAATATAGCTA
>JAHHSW010000156.1 GCA_020024985.1 Anaeroplasmataceae bacterium
TCTTTTCTTTGTTTTCTTTTTTTAATCAAAAAGATAATAATAGGCGTAGAAATTGCCATGTATATTATACAACCAATTCCAGATACTTTCAAACCAAAACTATATCCAGCTGGATTAAATACAAGGTCTATAGAAATACTTTTAGCATTTCCTTCAGGTATTATAACACCTAAAAAACCACCATTGATTTCACAGGGCTCATAGGCATTGTTTAAAACCTCCCAATCATTAGAGTAGGTATAGGCAGTTTTAATTATTTTAGGTGTATCAGTTGGATTATCAAATTCAATGTGGATAGTTCCGTTACCCATATTATATTTTCTATTAGTGTATAAGCTTTGCTCCTTAATGAAATTATCATAAATTTCATAGTTAAAGCCATAGAATTTAGTAGTTTTGGTATAGTCCTCCTTTTCTACCTTCATTAATAGCTCATTTGGCATAAAGCCTAGCTCATCTAAATATAAAACATTGTAATGGAATGGATATAGATAATCATTCTTAGGATCTCTTGCATATAAATGAATAGAAGGATCCTGTGATAGCTTAATTGCCTTAGGCATTACATATATCATATCCATATTTCGAATTGAATTAAATTTATCATTTGTAAAATCGTAGGAATAGTAATTATTATATTTTATTGCATCAGGCTCTGAAACAGAAAGTGCAGTAATATCATCAGAGGCCCTTATATTATTTATTACCTCAGTATAGCTATGAATTGGTAAATTATATGAGGCTATTTTATTGTACATATCTCTTTGATGCTCTAGCTTTTTAAGCTCCTTCTTATTAGTAGTATTAGAATCTAATGGCTTTTTTATATAGCCATAGCTTAATAATGCTACATCGTTATAGAAGGCGTAATCATTTGAATAGCTATACTCCTTTTCAAATAGCTTATCATAAACAATGAATTGAGGTACCTCCTTCATTTCATAATAAATTACATTATTATAGGTATCAAGCTTATTATATAATCTTTCTGGGAGCCTTAAATCGCTTAAATCCCTACCAGCTAGAACATACTTTAGGTTAAACATAGCACCTGATAATGGGGTATAGCCATGCATACTAACCTTGCTCCAGCCGTATATTCCCTCATTGTGGATATCTTCATAATAAACAGATAATGGGGTATTATAGAAGGATTGGAAGAATCTTGCATGGTTGACATTTCCAAGCATTATATTAGCATTATAGGTTTCCTTGGCATCATTAGTATACATATTTATTCTATAGCCATCAGCTTCATTATAGCCTAGAGAATATAAATGATTTTTTAAATCCATCATATTGCTGTTTTTGCTAATCATATTATGGCTACCAATGGTTGAGAAGGCTATTACAGCTGCAAATATGGCCTCTATAAAGATTGTAAAGGGAATAAGCCTATATATAAATCTATCATCCTTTTTAAAGTTATTTAAGATAAATGAAATAATTAATAATACTAAGAATACAGCTATAAAAGCTATTGATCCAATTACAATAGGATTAAAATATTTATCTGCTGTATTGTAGTGGAAGAAAATATCTGGAGCACAGACTAAAACATAAATCATAGTTCCAAGCCCTAATAGCATGAAGCAGAATGGTAGAAGCTTTAGATACTTATTATTACCAATTCTAAACTCGTATTTATTCATGGCTAGGGCCATTGCATAGAAATTAATAATATAAGGGATAAAGAACCATCTTACATATGGCCATTCATTGAAGGTAAATATCATAGAAAATAGTGGTATAGCAAATAAGATATTAAATAATATAACCCAAAGCTTAAGCCTATTTTCCTTCTTACCACCTACTATAAAGAAGTAAGCTAAATACATAGCACCACCAGTTGTCATATACATAGAGGCGTGCTCACGAATATAGTCTCCAGGAGAAACAAGTCCTAGATTATGCGGAGTATTAGCAGTAAAAAGATTAGTCCATTGGACAAAATAATGTCTTAGGGATATATCAAGCTTTCCCTCGGAATTTATATTTCCAAATAACCATAAATAGTCATTTCCTACCTGAGTTGCTCTTCCTGTTTCATTGATTATATAAAGTGATGAAGGGAAGAGGAAGAAGGCAGACATTGATACACCTATAAATACCATAAGCATGAAGTATAGGAAGGTCTTCCAAAATTCCTTATTAGCTAGGAAGAATTTTTCATAGGTTAAGTGTGATTCTATAACAAAGTAAACACATAAAAATGCAAATAGCATATAGGCTATATAAAAATCATATAAAACGATTGTTACACCATATATTGGTACTAATAATAAAAATCTTATGTCCTTATGAAGAATTAAATCTACTATTAGCATGGCTAAAGGAGCGTAGAATAGTATACCTAGATAAACAGGGAATATATAATAGGCCTCCATCATACCACCAACACAGTAGATAATAGAAATAATAAAGCTTACCTTAGGCTTAAAGCCCTTATTGTAAAATACATAATATATTAGCATACTGCCGCTTATTATTCTTAGTATATTTGAAATTGAATAGGCAACCTCTGCAGGCATTATGTAGGATAGGGCAAAGGCTATCCAAATAAAGAAATCTAGTGGGACATAATAAGCGCTACTAAAGAAGGAAGCTCCACCAAGCAGTGAGGTATCAAATATTGATAGGTCACCATTTTTAATCTTATTGAAAAAGCCAATAACATATGGATAGTACTGTAATACATCATCCGTATAGCAATTATAAATTGTATCATAGCAAAGTGGATAAATTATTAATACTAGAGCTATGATTAATAAAAAGATTCCTAAAACTAAAAAGGATGCCTTATTACTATTCCATATTGAGTTATATTTATTAGCTCCCTTTTTTAAAAGGGAGGTAAATTTATTATTTATAGTACTAGTTTCCATTGTTACACCTCATTCATATCAACAATTATAGCATAGAATTACTAATATTTAGAGTTAAATTTTTGGTTTAATAATATTTATATTATTAAGCTGGGCTTATACTTTTAAAATTGCCTATAATTAAGACAAAAATTATATTATAT
>JAHHSW010000157.1 GCA_020024985.1 Anaeroplasmataceae bacterium
ATCTACATACCATATAATAATTTTAATTTTGATCCAGTGACCATAAAGGAGAATCAGTAACATGAAAAAAATAATATTAAAAAGCTCAAGCCCACGTCGTCGTGAGCTACTAAAGGCTATGGGCTATGATTTTGAGGTAAAGGTTTATGATGTTGAGGAAGCATTAGATAACACTAAAACACCTTATGAAAATGTAAAAGCTCTTGGCTTATTAAAATGCTCAACTAATAAGGAAAATGATTATGGAAAAATACTTATTGGCTGTGATACTATTGTTGTTTTTGATGGCCTAATTTATGGTAAACCTAAGGATAGTGAGGATGCATTTAGAATGCTAAAATCCTTATTAGGTAAAACTCATGAGGTTATGAGTGGCTTAAGTGTAATTTATAAGAATTTTGTTTATTCAAATGTTGAGATATCTAAGGTAGCCTTTAAAAATTTAACTGACGAGGATATTAAAGGCTATATTGAAACTGGTGAATGCTTTGGTAAGGCAGGAGCCTATGCAATTCAAGGAATCGGTCGTAATTTAGTTGATCATTATGAGGGCTCATTAAACAATATAATTGGCCTTCCAACAGAAATGCTAGCTAAGGTTTTAGGTGATATTAATGAAATGGAAGATTAGAGATATAGAAATTCCTAACAGGCTAGTACTAGCCCCAATGGCTGGTATAACAAATGAAGCCTTTAGAGTAATTTGTAAAGAAATGAATTGTGGCCTTTTAGTTGCTGAAATGGTTAGTGATAAGGCGATAGGCTTTAAAAATGCTAAAACGTTGAAAATGACTAAGGTTAACCCTATCGAGCATCCAATTAGCATGCAAATATTTGGTGGTGATGTTGAATCATTAGTTGAGGCCGCTAAATTTATTGATAACAATAGTGATGCTGATATTATTGATATTAACATGGGGTGTCCGGTAAATAAGGTAGCCAAAAAAAGTGGCGCTGGAGCTTCTCTTTTACAGGACCCAAATAAGGTTTATGAAATAGTTAAGGCTGTAGTAGAGGCTGTCAAAAAGCCGGTAACTGTAAAGATAAGAATTGGCTGGGATTTTGATCACATTAACTGTGTTGAAAATGCTAAGCTTATTGAAAAAGCAGGTGCCTCAGCTATTACAGTTCATGGTAGAACTAGAAGTCAATTTTATAATGGAACTGCTGATTATTCTTGGATTAGAAAGGTTAAGGAGGCAGTAAGCATTCCGGTAATTGGTAATGGTGATATTACAGATATTGCCTCAGCTAAAAGAATGCTTGAGGAGACAGGCTGTGATGCCATCGCAATCGGAAGAGGCGCTCTAGGAAATCCTTTCATATTTAGAGAGCTATATGAATATTTTATCAATGGTAATGTTATTGAGCATGCTACCCATGAGGAAATTTATGATACTATAGTTAAGCATCATAAGCTTTTATTAGAATTAAAGGGTGAGCATTTAGCTATGCTTGAAATGCGTAGCCATGTTTCTTGGTATATAAAGGGTATGCCAGGTAGTGCTAAAATTAAGGATTTTTGTAATAAGCAAAAGGATTTTAATGTTGTCTTAGAAACCATTAAGGAATACTTAGGTGTATAAATAGTATTACTCGTTGAATGAAAAGCTCAGACTCTTTCAGCGGAATTTACTTTTTCATTCAAGAAAATAGTATTACTACGTAATAAAAAGATGTAAAATTCTATTATTTTGTATTTTTTCCTTGACTATTGATTTGCCCTATCGTAAAATACTAGATGGTACATTTTTTAGCAATTATCCACAATTGCCCTAAATTATTAATATTAGGAAAAAATAACTTAGGAGGAACTAAAGCAATGAATACTTTCATGGCAAACAATCAAACTGTTCAACACTGTTGGTACGTAGTTGATGCTGCAGGCTTAACTTTAGGTCGTTTAGCTACAGCAGTTGCTACTCTTTTAAAGGGTAAGCATAAGCCAACATATACTCCACATGTAAACTGCGGAGATAACGTAATTATCATTAACGCTGATAAGATCGTTTTAACTGGTAATAAGTGGGATGATAAGCTTTATCGTAGACACTCTGAGTACAGCGGTGGTTTAAGAACTCAAACTGCAAAAGAGGTTATGGCAAAGTATCCAACAAGAATCGTAGAGCATGCTGTTATGGGTATGTTACCTCATACAAAGCTTGGTGATCAAATGAGAAAGCAACTATATGTATATGCTTCAGCTGAGCATCCACATGCTGCTCAAAAACCAGTAGAATTCGTAGTAAAGGCATAAGGAGGGTATATAGAAAATGGCAAAGAAATTAGTTCAATATTTAGGAACAGGCCGTAGAAAGAGCTCTGTTGCACGTGTTTACTTACGTGCTGGTAAGGGTACTATTACTATCAATGGCCGCGCTTTTGAGGATTATATTCCTTCAGCAGCAGTTCGTTTAGACGTATTACAACCACTTGAATTAACAGAAACAACTGAAAAGTTTGATGTATTAGTTAACGTTTATGGTGGCGGTACAACTGGTCAAGCAGGAGCTATCCGTTTAGGTATCGCTCGTGCATTAATGGAAGTTAATCCAGATTACCGTGCAACTTTAAAGCCAGCTGGACTTGTATCTCGTGATTCACGTAGCAAGGAACGTAAAAAGTATGGTCTTAAGGGTGCTCGTCGTGCACCACAATTCTCTAAGCGTTAATTATTTAGCACAAGGAAATTGTATAAAAATAAGAAAGACAAAGGACTTCTCAACCTTTGTCTTTTTTTGTTATTATATAGTAAATTTAAAATATCAAACATGTATATGTTTTTACACAAATGAGTAGAAGTTTAATATATATATAACGCCAAAAATCCTAGATTTCTCTAGGATGATATATTTGGTTTGTTATTTATAAACTATTTTTTCTTTTTCTTATTGTATATATCAATTGGTACGAAATATGGCTTACTGCATTGTGGACAATAGCCAACAGGATATGGTCCATCAAACCAAGTTTCCTCAACTATTTCGTAATCAACTTCCTCTTCATAATC
>JAHHSW010000158.1 GCA_020024985.1 Anaeroplasmataceae bacterium
AATCACTAGCTGAAAAGGCCCTTGATAGCATTCAGGCTGGTGGAAAAAGAGAAGTAAGAAATGCTTTAGAGCTGTTTCATACCTTTTTTAATCAACTAGATATTGAATATATTCCTTTTTCAAGAGGAAGATATATCTCAAGCTTTAATAAAAGCTATGAGGGCTTAATCAAAAAGACAGTTGCTAGGGTTCGTAAGGGAAATTTAAAGAATGTAATTGTAAATACTATCTATGAGGTCCTTTTAAAGGGGAATAAGATTAATAAGCTATCAGGCTGTAATCCATGGATTCATAGAATCCAAAATGTGGATACAATGGCTGATGAGGTTAAGGATTATAATCGAAAGGGTATTTATGCCTTCCACAGTAATTTAAATAGATTAATGTATAAGGAAACCTTTGATATTATGAAAGCTAATCCTAGATGTATTTTTTATGTCCATTTAGATAAATATAGTAATGAGGTTTTAAAATATGATTATCTATTAGATAATTGTGTTTACATGCTTTCATGTGATGCTTATTTAACGGTTGGAGATAATTTAAAGAGTGGTAAGCAGTTATTTGGGCTTGCAATAGATGCTAATGATTGTGACATCTCTACAGAGATGGAGAAAATAGAAAAATTTGAGAAGAACGGTGGAATTTTTGTTTCCTATTTTAATAAGGGAACTAAAATTGACAATGTCGTTTATAATGAGCTTTTTAAAATTAGAAAGACTGTAAGGTTAGATTTAGCCTTTATTAATTTAAATGGCTTAATCAGAAATATTCAAATAAAGCTTATGGAATAAAACAATAATTTCTTGCTTATGAAATTAATAATTAAAGGGGAGAAAAATTACTATAGGGCTAATTACTATAATTATTCCTTTTAGTTTTAAGGTAGGTGTTAAGAATTGAAAATTACTATTATATGTGATGTTTATGGTGAGGTTAATAACGGTACTATCCTTGCCACTACTAATTTAATAAATTATTTAAAGAAAAAGGGTCACCAGGTTACTGTTGTATCACCAGATAAGGAGACTGCCGGTAAGGAGGGCTTCGTGGTTGTGCCAACCTTAAATTTAGGTAAGGTCCTAAATATGGTTGTAAGAAGAAATGGTGTTACTCTTGCTAAGGCTGATAAGGAAATGATGAAGATTGCCATGAGGGATGCTGATATTGTTCATATCCAAATGCCTTTATTACTAGGCTCTGTTGGAGCTAAGCTTGCTCAGGAGGAGGGAAAGCTATTAACAGCCTCTTTCCACTGTCAGGCAGAGAATGTAACTGCCCACCTAGGCCTTATGAATTCTCCAAGAGCTAATAGAATTGTCTATAGAGCCTTCTATAGAAATGTCTATAATTATTGTGAGAGAATTCATTATCCAACTAAGTTTATTAGGGATTTATTTGAGGAGACTATTCAAAAGGAAACTCCAGGGCTTGTTATAAGTAATGGTGTTAATGAAATGTTCTTTGAAAAGCATGAAAGAGTACCTCATGAGAAATTCACTATTGTATGTAGTGGTAGATACAGTAAGGAGAAGGCTCAGTGGCAGCTAATTGAGGCCATTGGTAAATCTAAGCATAAGGATGAAATTCATTTAATCCTAGCTGGAGCTGGTCCTTTTGAAAATAAGCTACAGAAGCAGGCTACTAAGCTAGGTGTAGATATGGAGCTTACCTTCTTTAAGAGGCCTGATATGATTAAGATGCTTCAAAATGCAGATTTATATGTTCATAGTGCTTTAATTGAAATTGAAGCAATTGCTTGTATGGAGGCCATTGTTTGTGGCTTAGTACCAGTAATTTGTAATTCAAAGAGAAGTGCTACTCGTGCCTTTGCCTTAGATGGAAAAAATTTATTTGAGCCAAAGAATATTAATGATTTAACTGAGCATATTGATTTTTGGATTGAGCATCCTGAGGTTATGGCTGAATATAAGGAAAAGTATAAGTCTATGGCCGATAGCTTTAAGCTAGAGCATTGTATGGAGCAGATGGAACAAATGTTTGTTGATTTATACAATGAATATAATAATAGGGAGCTTACTGATGAAAAAAGAGAGAGTACTGTATTATAGCGATTTAGCTAATGATGATTTTTCTAAGGTAGACTTTGATTCAAAGCCTCTACCTGATGATTTTGAATATATACCAAAAAATCCTTTTAGAAGGCTAGTAGATTGGCTATTATATTATGGCCTAGCCTCATGGGTGGCACGTTTATATACCTTTTTTGCCTTTAGACAAAAGATAGTAAACAAGGGTGTTATTAAGCCATATAAGAAGACTGGATATTTTATTTATGGTAATCATACGAGAATGGGGGGAGATGCCTTTACTCCAGGTATAGTAACCTGGCCAGATAAGCCCTACATTATTACTAATAATGATAGCGCCTCTAATCCCCTTATTACCTTCTTTACGAAGTCACTTGGTAGCTTACCCTTACCATCAAGCCTAAAGGGATTTAAGAACTTTAGTCTAGCACTTAAGGAAAGAATAAATGAGGGAAATCCAGTATGCATATATCCTGAGGCCCATATTTGGCCCTTTTATACAAAGATTCGTCCCTTTAAGGAGGCATCCTTCCACTATCCTGTAGATAGTAATAGGCCAGTTTTTACCTTTACTACAACCTATCAAAAAAGAAGGCTTTCTAAAAAGCCTAAGACTGTAGTTTATGTAGATGGCCCATTCTTCCCTAAGGAGGATTTAAGGACTAAAGAAAATATGAAATATCTAAGAGATATTTGTTATGATACTATGGTTATGCGTAGTAAGAATAGTAGCTATGAATATGTTAAGTATATTTATAAGGAGAATATAGAAAAAAATAATGATTAATTATAGAAGACACAGCCTAGGCTGTGTCTTTTGGGGTGTTTTATGAAAGATGTTTTAGATATGACTAAGGGTAAGCCTTATAAAATTATATTGGCCTTTGCCCTTCCTATTTTTTTAAGTAATTTATTTCAGCAGCTATATAATGCGATTGACTCATTAATAGTAGGAAAT
>JAHHSW010000159.1 GCA_020024985.1 Anaeroplasmataceae bacterium
TACCACATTTTAGTGTTGAATACTAGAAAATCTAGTATTCAAAAATAGAAATATTTAAAAAATAAAAGACTGCCAACAAACTAAATTAGTTTGTCAACAGTCTGAGAGGAGAAGAAAGCCATAGGCTTGCTTCTCCTCTTTCTGTTTAGGAATTTATGAACTTAATTTAATTATATTAGTCAAAGTAAACGATTGGCTTAATTAAATCCTTTGGCTTATTATGCATTAGCTCTAAAGCCTCAGCTATATGCTCCTTACCATGGAATTCATGTGTTACTAATAAAGAGGTATCTACTCTACCATAGGTAATCATAGAAGCTAGCTTTTCCATTCTTAATCTACCACCTGGCATTAATCCACCTGAAATTGTTTTATGAGCCATACCACATCCCCATTCAACACGTGGAATCTTAATGAAATCGCCCTCACCTAGGTAGTTTACATTACCAATTTTTCCACCGGCCTTAAGCATTGTAATAGCTTGAATGAAGGTATCATTATCGCCACCTGCAATAATTACTCTATCTACACCCTTACCATTAGTAAGCTTCATAACCTGTTCAACGATATCTCCATTTCTATAGTTAACGATGTCTGTTGCACCATAAACCTTAGCAATTTCAATACAGTTAGGTCTACTACCAACTGCAAAAATTCTAGATGCACCACGAAGCTTAGCACCAGCAACGCTCATTAGACCAACAGGTCCAATACCGATTACGCACACTGTATCTCCAAATTGAATATCAGCAAGCTCTACACCATGGAAGCCAGTAGGCACCATGTCACATAGCATTACTGCCTGCTTAAGAGTCATACCCTCTGGCATAAGAGCCATATTTGCATCTGCCTCATTTACATGGAATAGCTCAGCGAAAACTCCATCCTTGAAGTTTGAAAACTTCCATCCTGCAAGCATACCAGTTGAATGCATAGAATAACCAGCCTGAGAGGCTACATCACCCCAGTCTGGAGTAATGGCAGGAACGATTACTTTATCTCCAGGCTTGAAGTCCTTAACAAGCTCACCTACCATTACAACCTCACCTACAGCCTCGTGTCCTAAGATCATATCATGTCTATCACCTAGAGCTCCAGAATAAACTGTATGTATATCTGAAGAGCATGGGCTTACCGCAAGAGGCTTGACTAAAGCGTCTAGTGGTCCACATACTGGAGCATCCTTTTCAATCCAGCCAACCTCACCAATTTTCTTCATTGCAAAACCTTTAATTTTCATTTAATTTCTCCTTGTTTATTGTTAGATTTTTCTTTGTGCCTAAATAATAGCAAAAAATATTTTCTATGTAAATAAAAACCATAATTAACACATATTGTCAGCATAAATAGCATATTTTGTCAAAAATAAGAAGGCTTATTCACAATTTTAGCGAAGTTTCATATTTTTTTTGAAAATTGTAGACAAAGGGCATTTGACATTGTACAATACAAATTTTATAATTAAATCAAGAGAGGATTCTCTCAAGGAAAGGACAATTTAAAATGATGAAAAAGGATGGATGCCCATACTGCCATAGTGAGGGTATTGAAAAATTTGGAAGATTAGCTTTTGAAACTGAGCTATCTATGATTATAGCCTTTAAGGACCAATCACATAAGGGAAGAATGATTGTAGCCTATAAGAAGGATCATGTTGCTGAGCTTGGTGATTTAACAAGAGAGGAAAGAATTAAATTTATGGATGATGTAATTGCTTGTGCTAATGCAATTAAGGCAGCATATCATCCAGATAGAATTAATTATGGAACATTTAGTGATTCATTAGGACATTTACATGTACATTTAGTACCTAAGTATAAGGATGGCTTTGAATGGAATGTACCATTCCAAATGAATACAGGAGCAGTAGCACCTGATAGTGAGCTTGAAGAGCTTATTGAAAACATTAAGAAGAATTTTAGTTATCAAAAGTAATTTATAATTTAGCACCTTTAGTAGATAAAGCTATTAAAGGTGCTATTTTTTTAAAAAATAGGCAATTCTTCGTAAAAGGTGGCACTTTTCTTATGGTAGTAGAGTAAAAAAAGTGCTTGTCTACCATTAGTAGAGTGGCATTTTTTTTAATAGAGAGCAAAATTTAATAGTAGATGAGTAAAAGCGCAAACTTATATTATAATCTAGCTATGGAATAAAGGAGATAGATTATATGAGTGAAATTATTAAGATTGTTGCTGATTCTTCAGCTGATTTATTTAAGCTAAATAGTATAGCATTTAATCAAGCACCATTAAAGATATGTAGAAAAGATAAAGAATATATAGATAATGAAGATTTAGATGTTGAGGGTATGGTTAGTGAGCTATTAGATTATCAGGGTAAGGTTACAACTGCTTGTCCTGCCCCAGGTGAATGGCTTGATGCCTTTGGTGATAGTAAGTATGTAATTGCCTTTGCTATTAGTGCTAAGATGTCAGGCAGCTATAATTCCTTAGTTAAGGCTAAGGATCTATATGAGGAGGAATACCCAGATAGACATGTATTTGCAATTAATTCTGTAAATGCTGGACCTGGTATTCAAATGCTTATATATAAGACAGAGGAGCTTATTAATAAGGGTATGGATTTTGATAGTATATGTAAGGAAATTGATAGCTATAGAAGCAAGGTAGGATTATTATTTAATCTTCAATCACTTCATAATTTTGCTAATAATGGTAGAGTTAACCCTTTAATAGCTAAGGCTGTTGGTCTTTTAGGAATCAATATTATTGGTGAAAGAGGAGAAGAGGGAACTCTTGATATAATTGAAAAGAAGCGTGGCGTTAAAAAGGCTATGCAGGGTATAGTTAAGCTTTTACCTAAGAAGGGCTATAAGGGTGGAAGAATAATTATTGGTCATGTATTAGATGAGGAGCTTGCCCTAAGCTATAAGGAAAATATTTTATCAGAATATCCTGATGCGGATGTTTCTGTTTATCAAATGCACGGCCTATGCTCATTCT
>JAHHSW010000016.1 GCA_020024985.1 Anaeroplasmataceae bacterium
ATTCTAGTGCTTTTTTAGCTTAATAGATTAAAAAGAATATAGCCTTATTTATAATAAAGTTCCCGAAACATTAAAGAAAGAAGGCTACATGAACAATGATATCATAAATATTATGAAATTAGCATACCTATATGATATTTAATAGCTTATTATAAGAAAGATATAAGTATTTCTAAGGATGCTTATCTATAGCTATTTAATTATTTAATTCCTCAATTAAAGCTATTATATCAATAAGCCCAAAAGCTCTAGCAAAGGTAAAGCCTAGGGTTTCACTATCAGGCTCATCTAAATCTGGAACAATTATAGACATTGTACCGGCTCTAAAGGCTGCCTCCATTCCGGTTTTAGAATCCTCAACCGCAATACAATCCTTAGGATCAAGCCCTAAGCATTCGGCCCCATATAAATAAATGTCTGGGGCAGGCTTACCATGCTTTACATCATGAGCACTGCATAAATAATTAAACCTATTTTCAATATTATGAAGGGCTAAATACTTTTTAACCCTAGGAAGAGGAGATGAGGTAGTAATAGCACAAGGAATATTATTGCTATTTAAATAATCTAATAGTTCTACTACTCCAGGCTTTAAATCAACTCCATTTTCGTTAATATAAGCCTCCATTAAATCTACCCTAAGCTCATGGACAACATCATAATTAATATCTGCATTAAATAGCTCATTAAGATATTTAGTTGTACCAGCTCTATTTAAGCTTCTAAGCCCTAACGCCTCCTCGAAGCTCATATTATAGCCAAGCTTAGCCAAGGCCTCTCTCCAAAAGCGATTATAAAGCTTTTCTGTATCTAATATAACTCCATCCAAATCAAATAAAACACCCTTAGCTCTTCCCTTAAGCTCAGGCTTTAAAATTTTATATGACATAGATTAACCTCCTTTATTAGCTCTTGCCAATAATAAAATATAGCATTTTTATTGATGTTTATCGTACTAATTGCTTTTAAGTAGCACGCTATCCATATTATTTACTGTTAAAATCCTTAAGCTCCTTCTTTAAAAGGTAGCTATTGGTAATAACCTTCTTATTAGTCCAATGAGGTGGCATTAGGCTTAGATATTTATTATAGGTGAATCTATCATCCATTAGTATCGCTACCCCTCTATCACTTTCAGATCTTATTACTCTACCAACTGATTGGATTACCTTAGTAAATCCAGGGTAGGTATAGGCATAATCAAAGCCCTCATGATAAATTTCTTCAAAATAATCCTTTAAAATATTATTTTCATCACATACCATAGGAAGTCCAACACCTACTATAATAACACCACTTAATGCATCACCAATAAAATCAATACCCTCAGAGAATACTCCACCCATTACAAAGAAGCCAACCTTTGTATTAGTTGTATTCTTAAATTTATCAATAATCTCTTGCTTCTTTAAATCGTTTAGGCTATTGTCCTGGACTACCATTTCATAATCCGTATCATCACCTATTTGGGCTATTACCATTTTCATATAGGCATAGGATGGGAAGAATATAATATAGTTTCCTGGCTTGGACTTCGTTAATACCTCAATAGTTTCTATAATGGTATCAATCGAATCAGCTCTATCCTTATACTTAGTTGATACACTATTATTTATGATAATATCTAAATTATTGGAAGCAAATGGTGATGGTAAATCTAAATACTTACCCTCACCCTTAGTTAATAGATTGGTATGATACTTTATTGGATAAAGGGTTGCAGAGAAGAAGACAATACCATAAATTGATTCTCTAATTGTTTCTAAAATAAAATCAGAGGCATCAAGACAGTAGTAATGAACGTATACTACATCGTCTATAAGCTTAGCGATTGTTCTATGGGTAGGTCCATAATACTCACTGGTTCTTATAAAGTCTAGAATCTTTAAATAAGCATCTAAAGCCTCATCCTTATCCTTTATCTTTTTATTTTCATCAAAGATTTGATCACATTTAATTTTAATTTGATTTAAAAAGGTTGTTAAATCTGTATTAGGTATATTAGTACAATAGGTGGCCTTTTCAGCAAGCTCATCTCTATAGGAATCAAAGATTTCAAGCACCCTATTACAATCTGCTCTTATTGATGGCTTATAACCATTTAGCTTACTACGAAGCTTTCTTATATCGGCCTCACTAATCTCACTTGAATACATATCCTTACTTCTAGAAATAAGATTATGAGCCTCATCTACTAAAACCTTAGGCTTATAGGTGTCATCCTCAAAATATCTAACTAAATGAGCATTTGGATCAAATACATAATTATAGTCAGCTATAACAACATCACAAAAGTATGATAAATAAAGCTGATACTCAAAGGCACAAAGCTTATATTTATTACTATATTCAGTAATAACCTCAGCTGAATATATATCATTATGCTCAAATATATCAAAGGTGGCAGCAGTAAGCCTATCAAAGAAGCCAATAGCGAATGGACACTCGTCTGGATTACAATTTTTCTCCTGCCTATTACAAATTTTTCTTTTAGCGGTTATATCAACTGTTTTAATTTTAAGACCGTTTTTACTTAATAGCTTAATGGCGTCAATTGGCGCGTTTTTTCCACTTCCCTTAGCGGTTAGATAGAAGAGCTTATCATTCTTCTTTAAGCTCTTTAAAGCGGAAAATAGAGTGGCCATGGTCTTACCTATACCAGTTGGGGCAATAGCGTATAAAATTTCATTATTTAATAGGGCATGATAGGTAGCCTTCATTAGATTATGCTGACCTGGCCTTTTATTTTCAAAGGGGAAGGTTATCTCCTTGATAGTCTTTTCCTTATTAATGGCACTTTCATCGAGTAAAGCAAGCCATTTTGTATATTTTTCTAGGATATCAAAGGTGAAATTTTCAAGCTCATCCTGGGATAAAACCATATCAAAGGATTTTTCTTCATAATCAATAATGCTTACATAGGTTAGCCTTAAATGAATAAAACTCATATTATTAAGTAAGGCATATAAATAGCCATATATCTTAAGCTGGGCCATATGCTCTAGATGATACCCTGTAGTTATTTCATCTAAATCATGAGTAGTAGACTTAATTTCTTCAATTATAGTCTCTCCTCTTTCCTTTAATACTCCATCAATTATGCCAGTTAATTGATATATTTCCTCATTAATAGTAAGCTCCTGCTTAATAAACACCTCAGCCTGGCTTTCACTATTATAGCTTCTTTGATGATGCCTATGAGCCTCAATTCCTGCCTGCATATCTCTATTGGAGAAAAATTCACTCGTTAAATTACCACTTTGGCATATAAAATAGGCTAATTCTCTAACGGCAATATGTCTCATATGAATATTCCTCCCTTCACTAATTATTAATTATACTAAAAATAGCTAAATTTAACAATAATAGCGCCTGTTTTTCTTTTAAGAAGGCTTATAAATTATTAAATCAAAACTAGCTAATACTAGCCTTAATGAGTAATAAAAAGTGGCACTAAATTTAAAATTAGTGCCACTTTTCTCGACAAAGTAATGATATTTTATTTTAAAATAGCTATTAACTCTTTATGTATTATTTTAACTAATTATTCCTCTACTGGAGCCTCTGGAGCAGCTTCCTTAGAAGCATCCTCAGTAGTATTCTCTACTACCTCAGTAGACTCTATATCGATAGCCTCAGGCTCATCTTCCTCTCTATCAACAACTGCGATAGTTGCGATATTTTGATTGTCCTTAAGCTTTACAAGAATAACACCCTGAGTATTACGTCCTGTTTGAGAAATATCAGCTACATGCATTCTAATAACTACGCCCTTATCAGTAGTAATGATTAAATCATTATTTTCTGATACGGCAGTTAAGCAGGTAAGCTTACCATTTTTCTTAGTAAGATTCATGGCCTTAACACCGGCACCACCTCTACCCTGTAGACGATATTCATCAATAGTAGATCTCTTACCGAAGCCCTCTGTTGAAACAACAAGGATTTCACTTTGCTTTTCGGTAACAATAGCGGCACCAACGATTTGATCATCTGGTCCTAATAGCATACCCCGTACACCGGCACCTGAACGACCGATAGCACGAACATCCTGCTCGTTAAAGTGAATTGCCTTACCATTAGAAGCACCAAGTACGATTTCTCTATTACCATCAGTACATTCTACCTGTAATAGCTCATCGCTTTCATCAAGAGTGATTGCGATAATACCAGATTGTCTAATGTTTTTAAATTGGCTTAGCTGAGTACGCTTAACAGTACCATTCTTAGTTACGAAGAATAGGTACTTATCATCATCCTCAAGTGAGCTTACTGGAGTTATTGCAGCTAAATGCTCATCATCCTGGAAGGCTAGAATATTTACTAGTGGTATACCCTTAGCAGTTCTAGAGCCCTCTGGAATTTGATATCCCTTAATTGCATAAACTCTACCCTTATTAGTAAAGAATAGAAGGTAATCATGGGTGAGAGTTGGAATAATCATGCTTACATCATCATCTGAGTGAGTCTTAATACCACTCATACCAACACCACCACGAGATTGAGCCTTATATTCAGATTGCTTCATTCTCTTAACATAGCCACGGTTTGTAACTGTAATAATTACATCCTCACGTGGGATTAAATCCTCGTTATCAATATTAAGCTCAGTTTCAAGTGAAATTTCACTCTTACGATTATCGTTATATCTAGCCTTAATATCTAATAGCTCAGTTTCAATGATTTCCTTTTTCTTATCCTCTGAGCCTAGGATTTCTCTATAATTTACACAAGCAGCAGTTAAATCCTTATGCTCCTGTAAAATCTTTTCTCTATTTAATCCAGATAAACGCTGTAATCTCATATCCAAAATAGCCTGAGCCTGAATATCATCTAGATTAAATCTTTGCATTAGCTTTTCCTTTTCAGTACCATCAGTAGTACCTCTAATGATTCTAATTACCTCATCAATATTATCCTGAGCAATAATTAACCCATTTAGAATATGAATTCTTGCTAAAGCCTTATCTAGCTCAAATTGAGTACGTCTTGTAATTACATCTAGCTGATGCTTTAAATAAACATCTAAAGCACCACGAAGTGTGATTGCAACTGGCTTATTTTCAACAAGACAAATCATATTCATACCATAGCTTGATTGAAGCTGAGTAAACTTATATAAATTATTAAGCATAACCTCAGGATTTACATCCTTACGAAGCTCAATAACGATTCTAATACCCTTCATTGATGATTCATCACGTAAATCAGTAATACCATCAACAATCTTATCCTTAGCACATTCAGCAATACGCTCAATTAATCTAGTCTTATTTAGCATATATGGAATTTCAGTAACGATAATTTCGCTCTTACCATTAGCTAAATGATCAATATGAGCCTTAGCTCTAATAACGATTGAGCCATTACCAGTTGTATAAGCCTTCTTTAAGCCATCTCTACCTAGAATTAAGCCTCCTGTAGGGAAGTCTGGGCCTGGAATATATTCCATTAGCTCCTCTGAGGTAATAAGTGGGTTATGAATTAAAGCAACAACACCATCAATAACCTCACCTAGATTGTGTGGTGGAATATTAGTAGCCATACCTACGGCAATACCAGTAGCACCATTTACTAGTAGGTTAGGGAACTTAGCTGGAAGTACCTCTGGCTCACGCTCTGTAGCATCATAGTTATCGATAAAATTAACTGTATTCTTATCAATATCTCTTAGCATTTCCATACTAATCTTTGATAATCTAGCCTCGGTATAACGCATTGCGGCTGCGCCATCACCATCGATGTTACCAAAGTTACCATGGCCATCAACTAGCATATATCTATAGCTGAAATCCTGAGCCATTCTTACCATGGCCTCGTAAATAGATGAGTCACCATGAGGGTGATACTTACCCATTACATCACCAACGATACGAGCACTCTTTTTATGAGGTACATTAGAAAATACCTTAAGCTCATTCATACCATATAAAATACGTCTTTGAACTGGCTTTAAGCCATCTCTTGCATCAGGTAAGGCTCTTGCTATAATAACACTCATCGCATAATTTAAGAAGGAAGTCTTAACCTTTTCATTAATATCAAGCTGCTCTACCTTATCATGAGAATGAGCCTCAATTGCTTCAATGAATTCTTCATTTGTATCTGCCATTTTATTAATCCTCCCTTTTAAATATCTAAGTTATTAGCATAATGGGCATTATCCTGGATGAACTTCTTACGAGGCTCAACCTCCTCACCCATTAGCATTTCAAATGTTTGATCAGCTACTAACGCATCCTCTAGATGAACCTGAACTAAGGTTCTATTAGCTGGGTCCATTGTAGTTTCCCATAGCTGAGCTGGGTCCATTTCACCAAGACCCTTATATCTTTGAATATCTAGCTTTTTATCAGGGTAATCAGCCTTGATTCCCTCAAGCTCACTATCACTATATGCATACTTAACCATCTTACCAGATTGGGCCTTATATAGAGGTGGCTTAGCTACATAAATATAGCCATTTTCAATAAGCTCTGGCATAAAGCGATAGAAGAAGGTAAGTAATAGAATACAAATATGCTCACCATCGACATCGGCATCGGTCATGATTACAATCTTATGATATCTAGCCTTGGTTATATCGAATTCCTCACCAATTCCTGTACCAATTGCTTGAATCATAGATAAAATTTCATTATTAGATAAGGCTCTTTCTAATCTAACCTTTTGAACATTTAAAACCTTACCACGTAGAGGTAGAATAGCCTGGAATTCACTATTACGTCCAGACTTTGCTGAACCACCGGCTGAATCACCCTCGACTATGTACATTTCAGATTTAGTAGCATCCTTACTACGACAATCTGCAAGCTTACTATTTAGCATTAAGCCATCTAGTGGAGACTTTCTTCTTGTAGCCTCACGAGCCTTACGTGCTGCTATTCTAGCACGAGATGCTAGTAAGCACTTTTCAATAATTAGCTTACCATCCTTAGGGTTTTCAGCTAAATATCTATCTAAAGACTCACCAAATAATTGAGATACAATAGCTCTTACCTCTGTATTGCCAAGCTTTGTCTTTGTTTGTCCCTCAAACTGAGGATCTGGGTGCTTAATAGATACTATTGCAGTTAAGCCCTCCTTAACATCCTCATTAGAAATTTCCTCGTCCTTCTTAAGAAGCTTTTCATTTTCAGCATACTTCTTTAGACAACGAGTTAAGGCCATTCTAAAGCCATCCTCATGAGTACCACCCTCATGAGTATTAATATTATTAGCAAAGGAATAAATTGTTGTATTATATTCTTCGTTATATTGAATTGCTACCTCAACAGTAATACCGTTCTTTTCACCCTCACAGTAAACTACTGTATCACTTAATGTTTTTTTACCATGGTTAAGGAATTGAACATATTCTCTAATACCACCCTCATAATGGTATGAATTTTCAATAATCTTTTCAGGATTTCTTGAATCCTTAATTGAAATTCTAATACCCTTATTTAAAAAGGCTAGCTGCTGAACACGTGCTCTTAAAATTTCATAATCATATACTGTAGTATCAGTAAAGATTAATGGGTCAGCCTTAAAGGTTACCATTGATCCTGTATGATTAGACTCGCCATGCTCAAATAAGTCAGTTGCTATCTTACCTCTTTCATATCTTTGAGAGTATTCCTTATTGTTTCTATGAACAGTTACCTCAAGCCACTCAGATAGAGCATTAACAACAGAAGCACCTACACCATGTAGACCTCCTGAAACCTTATATGATGAGCCATCAAACTTACCACCAGCATGTAGAACTGTAAAAATAGTTTCTACAGCAGGTCTACCTGTCTTTGGATGGATATCAACTGGCATACCACGTCCATTATCAGTTACTCTTATTACATCATCAGGTAGGATTTCAACAGTGATATGATCAGCATATCCTGCTAAAGCCTCATCAATTGAATTATCTACTATTTCCCAAACAAGGTGGTGAAGTCCTCTTGGTCCAGTAGAACCGATATACATACCTGGTCTTTTTCTTACGGCTTCAAGACCCTCAAGTATTTGTATATGGGAAGCATCATAATTATTTTGCATACAACATATCTCCTTCTTTATTTTTCTATCATTAAAACTAATGCATCCTTTATTAGCTCGGCTGGTACCTCGCTAATTGATGTAGTAGTGATAAATGCTTGCTTTGCTCTTTTAACGTATTTTGTAACGCTCTTAATGCGATTACCGTCTAGTGCTGCAAAAACGTCATCTAAGAGAAGAATAGGTACTATTTTAGTAAGATTAGCCTTGTACCTAGTTAGGCTTAGCTTGATGGCAATGCAAATTAGCCTTGCCTGCCCCTCAGATGCATATTCATCTGCAGGCTTATCATTTATGTAAATTTTGAAATCATCTCTATGGGCACCTATATTGGTTACCTTAGTTATTAAATCCATTTGCTCACGAGATTTAAATGATTTCCTTATATCACTATCATAGGTAGGCATATACTTAATTTTGATATTTTCTATTTGAAGATCTCTTGAAATATCAATTAAATAATTATTTAAAAGCTCAATAAAGCTAAGCCTTTTACTATAAATTATCTCAAGCTCCTTAATAAGCTCATCTGTTAAAATATCTAGTAGCACCTTGTCTACTGCTGAGCTTTTTAAAAGATTATTTCTTTCATAAAGAAGCTTCTTATACTTAGCTGCGCTATTTAAATAGCTTTTATCAAATAGGCTTATCTCTAAATCTAAAAATTTTCTTCTTTCAGCCTTTGAGCCATCAATTAAGTATAGATCCAAGGGCGATGACATTACGCATGATAAATTTCCAATAAATTCACCAGCCTTTTTAATTTCTCTATCATCAATAAAATAGCTTTTATTTCCCTTTGATAGGACAACCTTATATTTTCTTTCGGCTATTACCTCACTTATTGCAAAGGGTGAAGAATCCCTTATCATTGCCTCAGCAAGATTTGTTCTATGGCTTTTAGTAGTAGAGCATAAATAAATAGCCTCTAAAATAGAAGTCTTACCTGTTGCGTTATTCCCACAAAGAATAACTAAGGAATTGTTTACATTTAGGCTTTTCTTTTCAAAAAGTCTAAAATTCCTTAAATTGATTTTAGAAATCATTCAATAATAAATTCTTTTCCTAAAATCTTAACAGTATCACCAGGACGAAGCTTTCTACCACGTCTGTTTTCTAGCTCACCATTAACGAATACCTCGTTTTCAGCTAAAAAATATTTAGCGGCACCACCTGATGAAATGAAATCCTCCATTTTTAGAAGCTGCTGTAGTTCTATATATTCAGCTTTACATTTTACAGTCTTCACAATATCTACCTACTTTCGTTCTATATGATTATATCATATAGGGAGGTTAAAATCAAGAAATTTAGCTATTTTTCGCTTTTTACTCTCAGAAGGTATAAATATACGGACTTTTATAAAAAATCGATTTTTAGGCAAAATAAAACGCTCCTGCAAAGCAAGAGCGTTAAAGCTTAGTCCATACGAACTGGTAAAATTAATTGAGTTAAATTAGCGTCCTTATCTCCTCTTAGGATAAATGGTCTAATTTCACCTGATAAATTTAAGCTTACCTCAGTTGAAACGAAGCTTCTTAAGGCCTCAAGTAGGTATCTTGATGAGAAGCCAATTGCTAATGGATTAGAAGCCTCAATATTAGTTGGAATTAATTCCTCCTTAGCATCACCTACAGAAGCGTTAGTTGTAGAAATTTCTATAACTCTATCCTTCTTGATTGAAAGCTTAATAATAGAGAAGGTAATTTCCTTATCCTTTTCCTTATCACGAGGTGAAAGTAATGAAACTCTTTCAACTGCATCAATAAGCTCGTCCTTATTGAAATTGATAGTGATAGGGAACTCACTTGGAATTAATCTTGAGGTATCTGGGTAATTACCATCAAGTAATCTTGTTTGGAAGCATACATTCTTATATTGAATTAAAAGCTTATTATTTGAAAAATATAAATTTACCTTTCCTGAGTAGTTATCAATAGCCTTAGCCATTTCATCAAGTGATTTAGCTGGGATAGTAATATTGAAATCCTTATACTCTGGAATTGTAATAGTCTTTTGAGATAGTCTAAATGAATCTGTAGCAGTAGCAGTAACTAAGCCCTGTGAATTCTTTAGATTAACACCAGTTAAAATAGGCTTCTTTTCATTTGATGCAGTGGCAAAGACAGTTTCCTTAATAACTTCCTTTAAAACCTCAGCCTCTAGCTCTAATGGATTTTCTAAGTCAACAAAATCCATCTTAGGGTAATCTAGTGGATCCATGATGTGAAGCTTATATTCACCTCTATCAGCCTTAATGATTAAAAGCTTATCATCAGAAAGGAATAAATTGATTCTTTGAGAATTAATTTTTCTAACGATATCAATAAAGAATCTACCAGGAACAACAGTTTGACCTGGCTCTGTAATTGTTAATGATGAATCAGCTATATCAGTCTCAACTGAAATATCTGAATTTGAAGATGTTAAAAATAAATCAGTATCAGTCGCATAAAGCTTAATACCTGTTAATATTGGCATAGGAGACTTAGAAGGTAAGCCCCTAGAAATAACGTTTAAATTTTCAAGTAATATTTCACGATCAATTGTTAAATTCATAATGTCCTCCATACAAATAAATAATCTATAATATTAAAATATTTTTTATATTTTAGTAAGTAAAATTATAATAGCTTTACTAATATATATTATACCATAATAGCTCTAAAAAACCAAGGTTTTAAAGCTATTTTAAGGGACTTTTTTTTAAGTTTTTTTACATGAAATTTCAATTTATTTTTAGAAAAAACAGGTGGCTATATAAACCACCCTAAAAATACCTAAATTTAAAATTTCTTACGAGCTTTTGTAATACTTAAGTTATTTATTTTTAAAAAGTAAATTACTATCGTGCG
>JAHHSW010000160.1 GCA_020024985.1 Anaeroplasmataceae bacterium
ATATAATAGTAAGAAGCATAAGCTTTCACTTGTAAGCATGAGGCTTAATTTATCTAAGGAGGATATTTACGCCTTAATTTTAAAGAAGGGCTTTATAGATACCTATACCCTAAGGCTTAAGTTTAGAAGCTCTATTAAGGAGGCTGGTGCCTTACTTGATGAGCTTATTAAAGAGGGTAGGGTAGTATTTTATAAGAAAACAAATGTTTATGCTATACCATTTAGAAGTACTATAAGCGTCAAGGAAAGTGGTAATGCCTTTTGTAGATGCGAGGAGGGTGGATATGATGTCTTTATAGACCAGTATGATACCCTAGGTGCTTATAATGGAGATTTATGTGAGGTTATTGTAGTAGAGAACCCAGGATATAAGAATAAGGAGGGTGTCGTTACTAAAATAATTGAAAGAGGGCATAAGCAGGTTATTGGTAAGCTTAAGCTTAAAAATAAAAGAGGCAAGACCTATCTTTATATTAAATCTAGCCAAAGGGATTTTCCAGTAAGCGTTGATGTTGATTTCAATGATAAAAATTTAGAGCTTGTTGGTAGCATTGTCTCTGCTGATTTAACCTATACTAAGCATTTTATATATGGTGAAATTAAGGAAAGGCTAGGATATCCAGATGACCCAGGTATTGAAATAAGCGAAATAGCCGCTGAATATGGCTTTAAAACACCTTTTTCAGCTGAAGCTATGGAAGAGCTTGATTCTATACCAGATGAGGTAAAGGAATGGGAAATTAAGGGTAGAAGAGATTTTAGAGGCTTAAATATTATTACTATTGATGGTGATGATTCTAAGGACTTTGATGATGCGGTTAGCGTTGAAATTTTACCTAATGGAAATTATAGCCTAGGTGTTTATATTGCTGATGTAAGCCACTATGTTAAGGAAAATCATCCATTAGATAAGGATGCTTTAGAAAGAGGTACTAGCGTTTATTTAGCAGATAGGGTTATACCGATGATTCCAAGGAAGCTAAGTAATGGTATTTGCTCACTTAATGAGGGAGTAGATAGATTAGTTTTAGCCTGTATTATGGAAATAGATTATAAGGGTAAGCTAGTAAGCTATGATATATGTGAGGGTGTTATTAAATCATTGCATAGAATGACCTATAATAAGGTAAATAAAATACTAGCAGGTGATGAGGCTTTAATTAATGAGTATAGTGATATTGTAGCTATGCTAAATAATATGAGGGAGCTATCACAAATAATAAGAGAGCTTAGATATAAAAGAGGTGGTTTAGAATTTGAAACCACTGAGTATAAATTTGAGCTAAATGAGGATGGCTCACCTAAGAGCATTATTAAGCGAGAAAGAGCAGATAGTGAAAGAATGATTGAGGACTTTATGCTAAGTGCTAATGAGACTGTTGCTTATCATATGAATATATCTAATTTACCAATAGTATATAGAGTTCATGAAAAGCCAGACCAGGAGAAGCTTCATAATGTATTTAGTGCTATTAAGAGTATGAAGGTTAAGGTAAGAAGCACTAAAAATGATATCCATCCTAAGGAGATTCAAGCTCTTTTAGAGGATATTAAGGATAATCCTAATAGAGAGATTATTAATAATATGGTTTTAAGAAGCATGATGAAGGCTAAGTATTCAGAGGAATGCCTTGGTCACTATGGTCTAGCTATGGAATATTATTGTCATTTTACCTCACCTATTAGAAGGTATCCAGATTTAATGACTCATAGGATGATAAAAAAATTATTATTACATCCAAATGAGCTTGAAAATGATATAATAAAGTATAATAGCTTAATTCCTGAGATTGCAATGAAGAATTCTATTAGTGAAAGAAAGGCAATTGATTGTGAAAGAGATGTTGATGATATGCTATATGCTTGGTATATGCAGTCACATATTAAGGAAAAATTCTCTGGTACAATTACCTCAATTACTCCATTTGGTATGTTTGTAACCCTAGATAATGGTGTAGAGGGCTTAGTTGCCTATAGATCTATGGATGGCTATTATTACTATGACGAGGCTACTATGAGCTGTAGCAATGGGGTTAGAACCTATAAGCTTGGTAAGAGGGTAGAGGTTATAGTTGACCGCTTTGAGGCTGGAATTAAGCTTAAGGGTACTGAGATAAAATCTATTAGGGCTGGTAAATGTAATATTAATGATGCATATATCATTATGAAAAATAATAGACCATATATTTTAAATATGTTTATTGCTAAGTATGATCATGGTAATTTATTTAATCATGATGAGCTTAGATCAAGAGAGCTATTAATGCATAAGCATGAGATTGATAAGCTTATTAGTAAGATTAAGACTGATGGCTTAACTCTAGTAGCCCTAAAGGCTTATTTTGAGGGCTCTTTAGTTAAAATAGAGGTTGGTCTAGCTAAGGGTAAGAAGCTACAGGATAAAAGAGAAACTATAAAGGAAAGAGACTCTAAGAGGGCTGTGGCTAGAGAATTAAAAAATTCTTATCGATAATAGTAGAATAGTGATTTAATTGTGCTATAATATTAGTGCAATTAAATATGGGGATGTCCTGGATTCGCTGTGATTTATGAAGCTTTGTAAGCATGTAGTGGTAGACCACTATAAAACGTCGAGGTTAAAATAACCGCAAACAATACACATTTATTTGCACAACCACAAACTATGGGTTGCGCTTACGCTTGCTAATTTAAACTAAAAGCGGCTCACCCTATTAGTTTCCTATGCTAGTAGGCTTGAGTTTTATTACAGTAGGATATATTACCTTTCTGCTACTCTAAGAGGGAGTAACGAATCTAATAGAGCGTAGTCAGTCTTTGGTTTTCTAATTCGCTTAGGGCTGATGAAGAGCTAGGGTTAGATAAACATGTAGAAAGCAAAGTGAATTGGGTTGCATACACGGGTTCGATTCCCGTCATCTCCACCAAATAGAAAGTATAGGTTTGATACAAAACAAG
>JAHHSW010000161.1 GCA_020024985.1 Anaeroplasmataceae bacterium
TCTTTTAGTTATAACTAACTATATGTCTTGATTTGTGTAGGTTTATGCCTCACAAACGCAATTTTTATGGTAATATTTTTTTAAAAACTCCATTTTCTTTTCTCTCTAGAATTTATATTTTACTAGTGATATAATATTCATTAGAAAGGCGGTATTATACATGTTAGATAAGAAAATTGCTGATTTAATCAACGATCAAATAAATAAAGAGCTTTACTCTGGCTATCTTTATTTAGAATTTGCAAACTACTGTGAGGAGCAAGGCCTTGATGGCTTTGCAAATTGGTATGAAATCCAAGCTAAGGAGGAAAGAGACCACGCTGTTATCATGCGTCGTTATCTATTAGATAATGGCTATAGAGTAACCTTAGAGGCTATTCAAAAGCCTGAGGCTACCCTTACCTGCCCTATGGATGTATTTAAGGCTGGCGCTAAGCACGAGCGATATGTTACTTCTTTAATCAACAATATCTATAGTGAGGCATTTAGTCTTAAGGATTTCAAAACTATGCAATTCTTAGATTGGTTTATCAAGGAGCAGGTTGAGGAAGAAAAGAACGCAGAGGATTTAGTTAAGAAAATGGAGCTATTTGGAAATGACTCTAAGAGCTTATATCTATTAAATCAAGAGCTTGGTACTAGAACCTATGTTCCTACTCCAATGCTAAAGGGTGAATAATTAAATACCTAATAAAGAGCTTTGATTTTCATTTCAAAGCTCTTTTTTCATAAAAAAAGACCTAGAGTAATTCTCTAGATCTTAATTATATTAATCTAATAAATCTAAAATATCCTGCTTTGTAAGCTTAAATGGCTTTCTACCATCCTCAACAACGATACTTTCTGCAAGCTCACGCTTAATCTTTTGAAGCTGAATAACCTTCTCCTCAATAGTATCCTTACAAATAAGCTTAATAACAGTAACATCCTTAGTTTGACCAAGTCTATAGGCACGGTCAGTAGCCTGATTCTCAGCACTACTATTCCACCATGGATCTAGGTGGATAACTGTATCAGCACCAACTAGGTTTAGTCCAGTACCACCAGCCTTTAGAGAAATTAAGAATACCTTAATTTCATTATTTCTATTAAATTCATTTACCATTTCAATTCTATTCTTAGCCTTAGTTGAGCCATCTAAAATGAAATGCTTAATACCCATTGAATCTAATAATCTAGATAAAATTGGGAAGCTTTGGGAGAATTGAGAAAATAATAGAATTCTATGATCACCCTCAATTGATGAACGAATTAAATCGACAGCCATGTTGATTTTTGTATTATCAAAGCTCTCCTGATAAATAAGCTCTGGAGTAATACAAATTTGACGTAGCCTTGTAAGTAAGGCAAGTACATTATTTCCACCATTATTAAGGTCATCCTTAAGCTGCATAACATATGAATCGTAAACTTCCTTTTGCTTTGGATCCATCTTGCAGTAATAGAAATCCTCAATCTTATCTGGTAAATCCTTTAATACATCCTTCTTAGTACGTCTAAGAATAAATGGGGCAACTCGCTTCTTTAGATTATCTAATGCCTCATAATCATCATGAGAAATTAAGCTTTCGTATCTACTCTTAAAGTGACCATAGCTTGATAGATAGCCTGGCATTAGGAAGTCAAATATACTCCATAAATCTGATAAGCCATTCTCAATAGGTGTACCAGTTAAGGCATAGTTAATTTCACTCTTTAGGCTCTTAATTGCCTCACTCTTTTGAGCAAATTGATTTTTAATGTATTGAGCCTCATCAGCAATAACAAACCTAAACTCAGTTTCATAAAGGCTAACATCCCTTCGTAGTGAGTCATATGATGTGATATATAGGGCCTTAGAATTATCATCAATCGAATTAATGATATGCTCGCGCTCCTCACTATTACCTATTATTAGCTTAACAGGGCACTTAAATTTCCACTTTTCACATTCATTTTCCCAGTTATATACTAAAGACATTGGACAAACAATTAAGCTTGGCTTTTTAGACATATCTGAATCTAGGAAGGAAATAATTTCAAGTGTCTTACCTAGCCCCATATCATCAGCTAATATACCACCAAAGGTATATTTTGATAATGTGGATAACCATTTAAACGCATCTAGCTGATATTCTCTTAGAGTTGTATCAAATGGAGGATTAGGCTTAACATTAAGCTTTCTATAATTTTGTAGGGTTTGAATAGTCTTAACTATCTCACCATCCATACTAACATTAGTATCAACACCACTAACAAGCTTTAAAATATAATTTAAAGGCTTATTGATTGGCTTAGTAATTTCCTTTACACCAATATTGAAGTCCTCAAGGAAATCACTAATCTCCTTTACAGAATCCTCATCAATCTCCATGATAGTATTATCCTTAAGCTTGATGAACTTCTTCTTTTGGTTATAAGCTAAAAGCATTTGCTGAATTTCTTCAATAGTCATATTTTCATTTTGAAGATTAAAGTCTAGTAATCCAACATTATAGCTAATGCTTACATGAGTCTTAGTGCTCTTCTTAGCCTTTAGGGTCTTCATATTCTCATCAAAGAAAACCTCACCAAAGGCTTTAATAGTAGATAAGTCACTAGTTAAGAACTTATATTGTAAATCTAAGCCCTTAATAGAGTATTTCTTATCACTACCCTTAATAAAATAATGACATTCAATAGTCTTAATATAACCCTCTAATAGCTGTCTTAAATAAGGACTATTTCTATCCTCCTCCTTACAAGCAATCTTTGGAGATAGAATAATAGCCTCGCCATTGTAGGTTAAATATGAGTTTATTCTAATAATAGGGATTGGATATTTATCAAAGAAATCATCCTCAATTTCAATAGAGCTTCTAATTAATGGTAAAAGCTCAGAAATAAATTCCTTAGTGTTAGAATCAATAATAAGCTTACCATCTACCCTATATAGATTTTCAAATAGCTTGCT
>JAHHSW010000162.1 GCA_020024985.1 Anaeroplasmataceae bacterium
GTCCTGGAAGCTTAAAGCTTCTTAAGCCATCTGGTAAATGAAGGAAGGAACGAAGATCATGCTGCTCATCAACATGCATAAGTGGGGTATCATAATTATCAAGTGGATAACCTCCACTTAAAAAGCCTACATCAAGCTTACTATTTCTCATAAAGGCTCTTTCGATACGGCTAGCAATTATTTGGCATCCGGTCCTTTCGGCTAAATACTGATCACAGCCAGTATGATCTGGATGTGAATGAGTATTAACTATGTATTTTAAATTAAAATTATTTTCTATAAGTAAATTATAAATCTCTTCTCCTGCACTTTTAATAGGTACATCTATTAAAACCACATCACTATCATTAAGCTTATATAAGCCTAAATTAGTTGCCCCCTCTATATAATAGGTATTACCCTTTATATGATGAAGTAAATACATTATTACCACCTACCCATATCTATTATACCAAAAATCAGCTATAAACAAAAGAATTATGGCCTAAACCATAATTCCTATCTATTTTACTTATGTGTACAGCTACATGGGGTAACTATAAATTTTAACAATGTATCTAATAATTCCTTATTTATTGAATAAATATCATTATTTAATAATACAAGCTTAGAATTTAGCATGCTTTCAAGTGACCTATTAAAAGCCATAATATTGCATCCTACTACATTTAATAGAGCATCATAATTCATATCTCCTCTATTATTAAGCATCTTAGCTAGCTTTACAGAATTTTCATCTGCTAAAGCAGCAAATAATCTACTTGCCTCGTCCTTGTGCATATAAGTCCTCCTTCAAATTTATTATGACTTAAGTATATAGAATTTTCTTTTTCTTGTAAAGCACATTTTAAAAAAAAACTGCCTAGGTAAGCCTAGACAGTTAATTGTTTAAATTAGATTTCTTCGCCCTTCTCTAAAGCAAGTGTTCTAGTAGTTAAATCACAAACCTCAGCTGGTCCATAATATTGGATTGCCCCTGGATAAGTATAGCAGGTTTCCTTACTCCACTCTTCTCTATGAGCCTCAAAATACTTGAATGGTGCACCATCAAGCTCTACTAAAGCCTTTCTAATAACTGGCTTATCCTCACCATGACGACGCTCAATGTTCATCATCTTAGTAATAGGCATACCACCAGCAACCCACTCAGTAGCAGGCTTAGATAGGTTAGATACCTTAGATAAATATCCTGTATATCCATATTGGATTAGCATAAATGCATTATATCCAAGTGAATAGCAATAATCGCTATCGAAGTTAGATGGGAATGCACAACGTCCCTCATATCCGAAGAAATGATGTAATGCATTGAACTTACCCTTATAGCCTCTCTTAGCAAGTACATCCTTAACTAAAGCTGAGAATAGCTTCTCTGACTCAATTAAAGATACCTGAACATTACCATGTGGGTCACGCTCTAGGAATAGCTGCTGTTGAATTGATTGAGGTAAAATGTCAAATACAGCAAATGACTCAGCTGTTAAGCCAGCCTTAATGAACTCATACTTAGCTGCCCAAGTAGGAAGTGCATTGAATGCCTCTGCCTTAGCACCAGCTAAAAGCTCATTGATTTCAGCAATTAGCTTACCAAATTCAGGAACGAACTCAACAACACCCTCTGGAATAATTGCAACACCGAAGTTCATACCCTTCTTACCTCTTGCCTCTACTGAATCAGCAATATAATTTGCAATCTCAGATAAGCTTTGCTTCTTAGCAGCAACCTCCTCTGAAATTAAGCAGATATTAGGCTGAGTTTCAAGTGCACACTCAAGTGCTACGTGAGATGCAGATCTACCCATAACCTTAATGAAATGCCAATACTTCTTTGCAGAGTTAGCATCACGCTCAATATTACCAATTAATTCACTATATGTCTTTGTTGCTGTATCGAATCCAAATGAGCACTCAATATCCTCATTCTTTAAATCGCCATCGATTGTCTTAGGGCAACCAATAACCTGAACACCAGTATTATGTGCTGCAAAATACTCAGCTAATACAGCTGCGTTAGTATTACTATCATCACCACCGATAATAACAATAGCTGTAATACCATGCTTCTTACAAACCTCTGCAGCAATTTCAAATTGCTCATTAGTTTCTAGCTTAGTTCTTCCAGAACCAATAATATCAAATCCACCTGTGTTTCTATATGCGTTGATATATGCATCATCAAAAACTACATAATCATCCTCAATTAATCCACTAGGACCATTCTTAAAACCATATAATACGTTATCAGGATTAGTTTCCTTTAATGCGTCATATAAACCACAAATAACGTTATGTCCACCAGGTGCTTGACCTCCTGATAGAATTACACCAACAGAATGCTTCTTAGCAACTGAAGTGTTTTTACCCTTTTGGAAGGTAATTTCCTTTTTACCATAGGTATTAGGGAAAAGTGCTTTAATCTTTTCTTGATCAGCTACACTTTGAGTTTCAGAGCCTTCCTTAACACAAATATCTGAAATACCATGTCTTAGCATTCCAGGTAACTTAGGTTGATACTCATATCTAGCCTTTTGTAATGATGAAATCTTCATAAACTATCTCCTTTTAAAATAATGTTTTTGTCCGTATAAATTATAATTCAAATATTGCTAAAAGTAAACAGATTATAGCTTTTTCTACAATAATTAAACGCTTTCGGAATACTTTTTTCTAATCTACGACAAAACCCCTGATATTGTCATTTGCCTAATAATTATTACTAAAGTAAAATTATATTAATGGATGCTACTTATGAAAAAGGATGTTAGTGAGCTTAAGCTTCTAAGAACAAAGATTATCCCACTTAAGAAGCAAAAAATGATGCTAAATTAATCATAAATGTTGCTTTTGTTTAAATTTAACTAAATATTCCATA
>JAHHSW010000163.1 GCA_020024985.1 Anaeroplasmataceae bacterium
CAATGCTAGGTGCATTTACATACCTATGCTGGTATAAGGCAGTAGATTTAATTGGCTCAGCCTTAGGAACAGCGCTTAATAGTACAGCGGCATTATGGACTATTATTTTTAGCTTCTTATTATTTAAACGTGAAATTACTTCAGCTATGGCTATTTGGGCTATAGTTATTGTACTAGGTGTGTTTGTTTTCGCGGTTGATTTTAAGACTTTATTTAAGAAAAAGAATAAGCAGGAGAATGTTTTAGATGAGAACTGAAATAATTGAGCGTATGCAGGAAATTGTTGATGGCTGTATGGGTGAGGAAACACCAGCATGCCAAGCAACCTGTCCTATGCATACTGATGTAAAGGAATATGTTAGGCTAATCGCCTTAGGTAAGGGCGATGAGGCTATTAAGGTTATAAGAGATAAGCTATTCTTACCAGCTACGCTTGGTAGAATTTGTGCACATCCATGTGAGGGCAAATGTAAATGGAATGAGGGTAAGAGCCCTATGTCTATCGCGAGCCTAAAAAGATATGCAGCTGATAACTTTGATTTAGAGGAAAATTGGGATTTAGAAATTAAGCCTAAAACTGGCAAAAGGGTAGCAATTATAGGCTCTGGTCCATCAGGCCTGCAGGCTGCCTTAGATATTAGACGTGAGGGTAATGAGGTTACTATTTATGAAAAGCTTGATGTACGTGGAGGTATGCTAAGGGTTGGTATTCCGGCATATAGATTACCTCGTAATATTCTAGAGCGTGAAATTACCTATTTAGATAAGCTTGGTATTGAATTTAAGCTAGGGGTTGAAATTGGTAAGGATTTAAGCCTTAATGAGCTAGTAGCTGATTATGATAGCGTAGTAATTGCTATTGGACGTCATCAGGGTAGAGTAGATAGAAGCCTAAGTAATTGGGATTCTAAGGATGTATTTAGTGCCCAGGGCTTCCTTCAGGAGGCTTCACTAAAGGGTGATGTAAAGGGAGTAGGTAATAAAGTATTAGTCGTTGGTGGCGGTGATGTTGCCATGGACTGCTGTAGAACTGCTCTAAGGGTTAGCAATGTGGATAAGGTGTATTCAGTATGTCTTGAGGATAGCTTTGATTCAATGGCCTCATCTAATCATGAGATTAAGGGTGCCCTAGCTGAGGGTGTAAAATTTAATCACGCTCAGGCTATTAAGGAAATTCACACTGATAGTAATGGTAGAGTTATTAGCGTAACCCTTAAGAAATGCTTATTTATGTTTGATGAAAATAAGAGATTTGCACCTGCCTACGATGAGGATGATACAAGAGAACTTGAGGTTAATACAATTATCTTCGCTATAGGCCAGGGTGTTGATGGTGCCTTTGCAGAGGATATTGCTATTAGACGTCCTAATGGTACCTTTGATTGTGATAAGGAAACACTACAATCTGTATCTAATCCAAAGGTATTTATTTGTGGAGATGCCTCAGGTGAAAGTGTTATTGCTATTCAAGCAATGGCTACAGGTAGACGCTCAGCTATTAGTGTAAATAGATATTTAAATAATCAAGATTTAAAGGAAAATAGAGAGTTTAAGGATACCTGGAGCTATGATACTAAGCTTGATATGCCAACTGACTGGTCAAAGATAGATGGTAGTAGGCTAGGTATGGCTGAGCTTAATCCTAGTGAAAGAATCCATAGCTTTGATGAGGTGGCCTTAGGCTTTACTAAGGAGGAGGCTGAAAATGAAGCCTCACGCTGTCGTCAATGCGAATGTAAGCTTTGTATGAAGGAATGTATAATGCTAAATGATTATGCAAGCTGTCCTAAGGAGCTATTTAGAGAGTACCTTGAAAACGGTAGTGATAAAATGGATCAAATGATTGCATATTCATGTAATGAATGCCGTCAATGTACTTTAAAATGCCCTAAGAGCTATGAGCTACGAGACATTTTTACTGGCCTAAAGAGTGAATATGCTACTAAAAATAGTGGTATAGCACCACTTCCTGTTTTAAAGGAGGCCGATAAGGGTCAAGTTAAGGAATGCTCTAGTGAGTTCTGTACAAGTGTTAGTGGTAAGGTAAGAACTGAGCCTATTAAAAAGAAGACTAAGTATGTCTTTGTACCAGGCTGTACTGTACCTGCTTATACCCCAGGAGGTGTAGAGGCAGTAGTTAAGCATCTAAGAGAATGCTTGGGTGAGGAAAATGTAGGTGCATTACTTCAGTGCTGTGGAAAGGTAACTAAATTCATTGGTGAGGATGAGCTATTTAAGGAAAGAAATCAAATAGCTATTGATAAGCTTGATGAAATGGGAGCTGAGGTAGTAATTACGGTTTGTCCAAGCTGCTTTAAGGTATTTAAGGCAACCTGTAAAAATCAAAGGGTAATTTCTTATTGGGATTTAATGCATAATTTAATTGGTATTCCAGAGGCAGCTAAAAATATTGGTGTTAATTCTGATGTTGTCTTCAATATTCATGATTCATGTGTTACACGTGATGAAATTACTCACCATGAAAGCATTCGTTGGATCCTAGATCAAATGGGCTATAAGCGGGAGGAAATTGAAAGAAATGGTATGAATACTCGCTGCTGTGGTGTAGGTGGTATGGTTTGCTCATCAGCACCAGAGCTTTATAAGAGGGTTTATACTAGAAGAGCTAATGATTTTAATAGTGATTATATCCTAACCTATTGTGGCTCATGCCGTGGTACTATGCAGGCTGCAGGTAAGGATGCCGTTCATATTCTTGATTTAATCTTTGGCCCTACCTACTTTAAGAAGGATAGGAAGCTAAGAGGCTATAAGACTATGGATGAAATGTGGAGTAATCGTAAGGAAACTAAATATAGATTAGACAATCTAAAATAATAATAGAG
>JAHHSW010000164.1 GCA_020024985.1 Anaeroplasmataceae bacterium
GTTTAATATTGGTGTAAGGGCAATATGCCTAGGTCTTTAAGAAAACTAGATAGGAAAGGACATTTGAAAATGAAAAGATTTTATAATGTAATTGATAAGCTATTAGAATATGCAAAATGCAATCTAATGCTTAAGGAGAGGAATATAGACTATGTTAGAAATAACATTTTTGCGTTATTTGGTCTTGATTCCTACCAAGAGGAGGGTCATTTTAGTGTAAGTGATACTAGACCTGATGAGCTTCTTAAGGAGCTAAAGGATTTAGGACTTGAGCTTGGCTTAATCCATGAGGGTGAGGAGGAGTATTACCTTGACCAGGTTATGGGTATGCTATCAATCATGCCAAGTGAGGTTGATGAGGAGTTCTATAGAATTTATAAGGAAGAGGGAAGCAGTGAGGCTACTGAGTGGTTCTATAATTACTGCGTTAAAAATGATTATGTAAAGAAGAGTAAGCTAGATTTAAATCCTAGATTTGATTCTAATGGCTTAGTCATTACTATAAATAAGGCAAAGCCAGAGTTTAGAGACCCTAAAAAGGCTCAATCTGGTAATGCAACTAAGGGTGGCTACCCTAAGTGCTCTATCTGCCATGCTAATGAGGGCTTTGCAGGTAGAAATAAGAAGACACTAAGAACTGTAAATATTGAGCTTAATTGTCAAAAGTGGTTCTGGCAGTTCTCACCATACGGATATTTCTATCAGCATGGTATTACTGTAAATTATGAGCATACACCAATGCATGTAGATAGAGAAACCTTCTCTAGATTAATGGATTTTGTTGATATGTTCCCACATTACTTTATTGGCTCTAATGCAGCTTTACCTAGAATTGGTGGCTCTGTATTAGCTCATGACCACTATCAGGGTGGTGGAGAGATTCTACCAATGCATAAGGCTAAGGGCTTAATGAATTTATATTCAAAGGACTTTACTGATGCCTTTGTTGAAATTGTTGATTGGCCAGGCACAGTAGTAAGAATTGTATCTAAGAATAGAGATAGCATTGTAGCTATTGGTGATATGATTAGAGATAAGTGGGTTCATTATGATAATAAGGAGCTTGGTATTATTTCAGAGGATCAGGATGGAGTTCATAGTGCTGTATCTCCAACCTGTGTCAAGACTAGCCGTGGCTATGAGATGAGTATTATCTTTAGAAATAATATTACCACTGAGGAATTCCCTGATGGTGTATTCCATGCTCATCCAGAATTCCATATGATTAAAAAGGAAAGCATCGGCTTAATCGAGGCTCAGGGTCTATTTATTTTACCAGGTAGACTAGAGCGTCAATTTAATGAAATTAAGGAGCTTATTCATGGGGGTAAGCCTTTAACAGAGGAGCTTAAGGATTTTAAGCTTCCATATGATGAAATCGTAGCCTTATGTAATGGTGATACCTCACTTTCTAATGTTGAGGAATGCATTAAGAGGGAGCTTGGTAGCGTATGCTATAGAATTCTTGAAAACACAGCTGTATTCAAGGATAGAAAATATACAATTAAATTTATGGAGGACTTAGGATTTATATGCAAGTAAACGAGAAGGATTTTACTTTTAAGGTAAGTGCTGCTGGTAGAATTAATATTATCGGTGAGCATATTGATTACTGTGGTGGTAAGGTATTCCCTGCTGCCCTATCTTTAAAGAATACTGTTTATGTTAGACCTAATGGAACTAATAAGATTAATCTAGCCTGGACAACTCTTCCTAATAAGGTTACTCTTGATATTGATGATTTACTTAGCGCTAAGAGCCTTAAGTATGGTAATTATCAAGCAGGTAGTGCTTATTTTTGGAAGGAAGCAGGTCATAAGGTACTAGGCTGTGATATGATTCAGGATTGTACAGTACCATTTGGTAGTGGTCTATCATCATCAGCTGCTATAGAGGTAAGTACTATTGCGGCCCTATGTGCTATTGCAGGTGAGGAAATTGACCCAGTTGAAATTGCTAAGGTTAGCCAAAAGGCTGAGCGTGAATTCGCTGGAGTTAACTGTGGTATTATGGACCAGTATGCAAGTGCCTGTGGTAAGAAGAACCACGCTATGCTACTTGATTGTAAAACAATTACCTGTGAGTATGTGCCAATTGATTTAAAGGATTATTCATTTGTAATAATTAATTCAAAGAAGCCTCACGCTCTTGGTGAAAGTAAGTACAATGAAAGAAGAGAGGAAACTGAGCTTGGCCTTGAAATTATGAAGAAGCATGTTAATATTGACTGCTTAGCTGAGCTTACACTTGATGACTTTAATAAATATGGAAGTGAGCTACCTGGTAAGGTATATGATAGAGTAAAGCATGTTGTTATGGAATGTGGGCGTGTTCATGAGGCCGAGGAGGCTATGAAGAGCGGCGATTTAGTTAAGCTTGGTAAGCTTTTAACTGAATCTCATAACTCACTTTCTAAGCTTTATGAGGTTACAGGAGTTGAGCTTGATACTCTAGCTCGCTTAGGACAGGAGCAGCCATCATGCCTTGGTAGTAGAATGATTGGTGGCGGCTTTGGTGGCTGTACAATTTCTATTGTAAAAACTAGTGAGGTTGAGGCCTTCAAGAAGGCTGTTTGTGAGGAATATAAGAAGGAAATCGGCTACGATGCTGAATGCTATTCATCTGATATTGCAGATGGTATTATCGTAGAAAAATTATAGGAGGAAGAACATGAAGGTTTTAGTTACTGGTGGAGCTGGCTATATCGGCTCTCATACTTGTATTGAGCTACTTAATGGTGGCTATGAGATTGTAGTAGTAGATAATTTTGTTAATTCTTGTGAGAAGTCTTTAGAAAGAGTTAAGCAAATTACAGGTAAGGATTTAGTTTTATAT
>JAHHSW010000165.1 GCA_020024985.1 Anaeroplasmataceae bacterium
AAATTAGGCCTAAAACTATAATATTTATATGAATTTTGAAGGCTTTTGGCTAGCCTACTATTATTATAGTAGCTTGAATATGAAAATTTTCAACCAGTACTATAAATATACAAGTAAATATTCTGAATAATAAAAAGAAAAGCTATTTAGATTTGCTTCTAAATAGCTTATATTCTAATAATTTTCAGGTATCTCCTCGGTGGCTACTTCCTCTACTACAGCGTCCTTATTAGCCTCAAGCATTGCTCTATGCTCCTCAAGAAGTGAGTCTAGGGTTTGTAATACTAAGCCAAGACCCTCTCTTTTTTCACTAGAGGTTATAATTAGCTTATCATTCTCTCTTAAATTAAGGGTTTCAATAATTTGCTTTTTACACTTAGCTCTTTCACTATTCTTAATCTTATCAGACTTAGTAGCGATAATAGTTACCCTATGATCATAATGCTTTAAAAAATCATACATTATACAGTCATCCTCGGTTGGCTTATGACGGAAGTCAACAAGTAAAAATACCATCTTAAGATTATCTCTATGTAATACATAATCCTCAATCATAACACCAAATGAAGCCTTAAGGCTCTTGCTAACCCTCGCATAGCCATAGCCTGGAACGTCTACAAAATAAAATTCATTATTAATTTGGTAGAAATTTAGGGTTTGAGTCTTACCTGGGTTTTGTGAGGTTCTAGCTAATGACTTTCTATTAGTAAGCATATTAATAAATGATGACTTACCTACATTACTTCTACCACAAAACATTACCTCAAGCCCATCATGCTCTGGGCACTGTGAAATTTTAGTAGCTGATGTTACAAATTCTGCTTGCTTTATTTCCATAGTATCTCCTTTATAGCTTAAAATTTAATACCTCTGCTAATGGTCTAAACTCCTCCTCATTTAGAGTACAGGTACCAATATCTGCATGAGTTTCATCGCCATGACAATCACTACCAGTAGATGGAATTAAATTATATTTTTTACAAAGCTCTCTAAAATGAGCCTCATCGTTCTTCTTTGATGGATATCTAACCTCCATACCATCAAATCCATACTTTAAGATTTCCTCAACATACTCCTGATGCTTAAGTAGGCATGGGTGAGCAAAGATAACCACACAGCCTGCCTCTCTTGCAAGCTTAAGCCCATCTAAAACTGCTAGCTTAGTAGATGGAATATATGCCTTAGAATCATTATTTATATATGGGGCAGCCTCCTTAAGGGTTAAATTATTATGCTTAGCTAAATGACGCATCATATTAGCCCTAGTAATAACCTCACTCTCACTAATTAGCTCCTCCATATCATATTTTAAGTGATAAATTTCACCTATTAAATTCATCATTTTAATAGCTCTAGCCTTACGCTTTTCTAATACATCCTTAGAAAAATCATACATGAGCTTAGGAATCTTATTGTCCTTAAATAAACAAACCACATGGACGCTTTCTCCCTTATAGTAGGTAGATAGCTCAAGACCCTTAATAATTCTTACCTTAGTACCCTTAGCTAATTCCTCTAGCTCATCACAGCCAAATACAGAATCATGATCAGTTAGGGCAAAAATATCAACCTTATTCTTAATTGCTCTATCTAAAAGCTCCTTAGGTGTTAAAACACCATCAGAATGAATAGTATGATTATGTAAATCTATTCTCATAGCCTACCACCCTTTAAATCTAAAATATAATCCATTTCAAGTAGAATATCCTTAACCTGATTGAATTTTATTAATGATAGGGCAGTTTTTAAATCATATTTCTTTGCTGATAATATATCATTATCTAAAGGAATTAAATCCTGGTTTTCATAGCTTGCTAAAAAGTAAGTAACCTCCTTAGAATTCTTATTAGGAAGGTTATAGGAAATGGTTCTCTTATAATGCGTATTTACCTTCGCATCAACACCAGTTTCCTCCTTAATTTCTCTTAAAGCACAGTCTAAATCACTTTCATTTTTATTCTTATGTCCCTTAGGAAAGCCATATGAACCATTAGCCTCCATAATTAATACATAATATCTTTTTCCATTTTCAATAGTGTAGAGAATGGCACCACATGAATATTCTCTCATAATATACCTCCGATTTTTGATAATAAAATTTATCAAAAATTACATTTTTTATATTAATAATACCATAAAAGAGGTATTTTTTAAAGATTATATATGTTATTAAATTTATTTTTTAGATAGCTTATATAATAATCTGGATTAAACTTTTCATTAAAGGCCTTCATAATAATTTCATTATTTGATAAGGACATACCATATTTATGAATATGCTCCTTAAGCCAGCTATTAATATTTTTAAATTCTCCCCTTCTCATTTCTTCCTTAATATCAATGTCCTTGCTCATATAATGATAGCACATTGCGCTTATAGCACTACCAAGGGCATAGGTAGGGAAATAGCCAAAGCCTGAGCACCAGTGAATATCCTGGTAACAGCCAGTCTTCTTATCCTTAGGCTCTATACCTAAATATTCCTTCATTAAGGAATTAAATGTAGCCTCAATATCCTTAGGCTCAATTTCAGCTGTAAATAGCATTTTTTCAAGCTTATATCTAATTAAAATATGTAGTGGGTAGGTTAATTCATCAGCCTCAGTTCTTCTTGGCTGAGCCTCAACATCATTAACGTAATAATAAATATCATCAAACGTAAATTCCTTAAGCTCCTCTTTAAATAAATCCTTTAAAATTGGATATAGCCATTCAATAAATTCCCTAGATCTCCCTAAATAATTTTCATAAAATCTAGATTGAGATTCATGAATACCCATGCTAGTTAAATTACTTAAGACAGTATTATTATATTTC
>JAHHSW010000166.1 GCA_020024985.1 Anaeroplasmataceae bacterium
CTTCTATACCTGTCACTGTACCGGTATGAAGGCTTATAATTATTTAAAGGACAAAATGAATTTAAGCTATTTATTCTGTGGAATGGAGCTTGTAATTGAATAAATAATATAAATTAAGTACTAGATTTTTAAATTTAGTACTTTTTTCATTTTCTTTAAAAATTTCATAAAAATATCTCTATATATTATATGAGGTGATTTAATGAGATACATAAAAATGTTAATTTTAATTTATTTATTTGTGGTATTTCCAGCTCTTACAGTAGAGGCAGAGGACCTAGTTGATGATTATCACACCTATGTTGAAATAATTATGAACACTGGAAAGCTTATGAAAAATTTCACAGATGAGGATGTAAAGGAGTTTTATAAGAAAAGTGAGGGAATCCATTTCTTTAAAATTTGTGTAGAGCCGATTTACGTAAATGTAGATGCGACCTATATTAGTAATACTCTTTTTAGCGTTGATAATAGGAGTAAGACAGATGTCGACTATGAGGTAGATGTGGCGGTAGAAACTAACAATAAAATATCCTTTTCTATGGATGGAAGCCTTAGCGCTGCTGGAAGCTCTACAATAAAAAAGGTTAAGGCGGAGGCGTCAGCTAAGAATAATATTGGCTTTAATGCTTCAACCTCTAAAAGCATTAAGGAGAAAAAGAGTACTAAAATTAAGGTTGAGGCTAATAGTAGGGCGATTATTTATTTAATTGGTGATATGAGTGTCACTAATGGAGTAATAGTAGTATATCGCTGGTTTTATAAGGCCTATTTAGGAGGCTATGAGTTTGTTACCCTAAAGAGCCAGTATGCAAAAATTGAGAAAAGGAGTATAGATTCCTATGAAGGGGCTTAAAATCTTTTTTAATAGCTTACTTATTATATTAATTCCTATAAGCCTTTTACTTTTATTTGATTATTCAATTAATAAGGCAGGGGATGAAAGGCTCTTTACTATAGAGGAGTGTAAGGGCTTTGTTATAGATACGGATAGAAGGATGAGCTTTAATCTATATTCAAATATGAAAAGGTCTTTAATTGATAATGAAAATTTAAATACCTATACTCTAAGCTTAAATGATTTTAATATTGAGCTTAATAATCCTAGTATAGAGGTAATAAAGGCTAATGATTATTATATTCATAGGCTTGAATGTGATGTTCCAGAGCTAACAGATAGTGAAATTACAGGAAGGGCCTTCCTAAAAATAGTAAATAGTAGCTTTAGCTGCAGTTTGGAGCTTGGTGTATTAAGTATTTTAAATAAGAGTGAGTATAAGCTATTATCAATAAGCCATTTAAGCGTTAGTGATAGCTATGTAGATAAGCATTTAATTATTTGTGGCTTAAATATAGGATTTACAGATAGCTATACTAGCTTAAATAATTTAAGAATAGGAGGAATAGGCTATGGAAGGCTAGATTTAGCTAAAGAGGGACTTGAGCTTCCTCCAGTAATAAAAATTAAGGAGATTATTCCAGAATATAAGGTGACTGAGATAAAGGATAGTAGCCTTAGCCTTCAGGCAAGTGACTATTTTATACCTATTTGCTATAATAGGCCTATTTTATTAAGAGAAAGCTATATTACGATGGAGCTAGATGGTGAAAGGTATTATTTAGATAGCTTTACCTATAAAACCCAGGCACCAGACTTATGTGAGTATCAGGATAAAATTTTAGAGGGGAAATTTGTTTATGCTTAAGATGATCAATTTAAATAAAATATTTAGGTTTAATAAGGTTTTATCAAATGTAAATTTAGAAATAGAGGCACCAGGGCTTTATGTTATATATGGAGTTAATGGTAGCGGTAAATCAACTATTTTAAAAATTATAGGAGGAATTATTTATAAAAATGATGGTAAGCTCATTAGGGAGGGTAGCATTTCCTACCTACCTGATAAGTTTTCTATGCCTAAGCTTATGAGGGTTTTGGATTATTTAAAAATAGTCGCTGATAGAAGCTATTTAGATAAAATAGAAGCAATAATGCTTGATTATAAGCTCCCTAATAAGTATATAGGCTCACTATCAAAGGGTAATTTACAGAAGGTAGGAATAATACAGGCCTTATTAAATAAGAGTGATATATATGTTTTTGATGAGCCAATTGATGGACTTGATGATAATAGTAAGAAAATATTTAAAAGGGATATAATGGAAATATTATTAGATAATAAAATAGTTTTAATGGCTCTTCATAATAAAACCTTTTTTAATGATTTAAAGCCAACAATTTTTGATATAAAGGATGGAAATGTATATGAAAAAAGAAAAAAAACGCAGGCTATGTAAATTATATTTAGGCTATACCCTTGATAAGGCTACATTAGCGTTGATTTTAGTTGGAATTTTATTTTTAGTAGGAGCCTTAATATTAGTAGCCAATCCCTTTATAGATAAGGATTTATATTTAGAGGCCTATAAGGATATTCATATTACCTACTTTAATCAGGGAATATTTGTTATTTCAATTTTTAATGCCTTAATTATTGCCATGATAGCCCTAAGGCTTACTCGTGAATCGATAGGCTTTGATTCATTATTTGTGTCCTATTTAAGCAGGCATAGAATATGTGGTGCTAAAATATTAGCAGGCTTTATATTTACCTTTTTACTTCTTGCCATAGAGGTTATTATTTTAATTACAATACCTATAGCCCTATATAGTAGGTATAAGCCAGATATAAATATATTATGGCTATTTATATATTTACTAGCAGGAGCGCTAATAGAGGTGTATGCTTCATTTTTCTTTACAACTTTGATATCATCAACCCTAGTAC
>JAHHSW010000167.1 GCA_020024985.1 Anaeroplasmataceae bacterium
GTCATAACACAAATAATAGGACAATGAATAATAGCAAAGGCGAAGAAACAAAAACTATCCAAAATAACGATAAAGATGATAATAAAGACAATCTTTTTGATATGAATGATGATTCATCAATAATAATTTTAGTTTTGCTTTTAATTTTGTCGCGTGAAGGAGCAGACAAAAAACTGTTGCTTGCTCTTTTATATTTGCTTTTTTAAAAAAACAAAAATTAGGATGTTCTACTTGTAATTTTATTATTTATAATTAAATCATTAATATCAGCTAGATTAGATACTAGGTGAATATTCTTATCTATTGATAGCACACCCTCACATTCTGGGTGCCTTTTAGTACCGATATAAATAATATCATAGCCAAGCTTAATATGGTCCATAATTTTTTTATGGACTATTTTAACATTCGGGCAAACAGTATTAATTACATTTAAGCCCCTATTAAGGGCTCTATCTATAAGCCTTTTATCAGTACCATGGGCAGAGAAGATGATTGTGCCCTCTTTAATAGAATCAATAAGTAGGGCCTTATCCTCATTATAGCCTTCATTTAGAACTATAACTCCCTTTTTCTTATATTCATTCATAACCGTTTTATTATGAATGATATTACCCATTAAATAGATTGGGCGAGGAGTAGTAGGATTTTCTAAGGCCTTATCTAAAAGATGAAGAGCATATTTAACTCCACCACAAAAGCCCTGTGGCGTTAGCTTAGTAACTATCATTTCTTTAAACCACCATAGCGTCTATCTCTTTTTTGATAATCAATTAAAGCCTTTATTAGCTCCTTTTTATTGAAATCCGGCCAATAGGTATCAGTGAAATATAATTCACTATAGGCTAATTGCCATAGAAGGAAATTAGAAATTCTTATTTCACCAGAGGTTCTTATTAATAAATCAAGCTTTGGATATCCACTAGTAAATAGATGATCAGTTATAGTATCTGGGGTAATATCAAAAGGATTTAGGCTTCCCTCCTTGCACTCCATTGCGATTTTCTTAACGGCAGTAGTAATTTCATTATAGCTACCATAGTCTATACATAGGGTAAGGGTTAGACCAGTATGGTCCTTTGTATTCTCCTCAACCTCATTTATCATATTTAAAAATTCCTTAGGTAGCCTATCTCGTCTACCAATTGCCTTAAGACGTAAATTTGATTTATAAAGGCTATCCTTATATTTTTTGAAATACCTTATTGGCTGAGTCATTAAAAATTCAACCTCAGGGGCAGGCCTTTTCCAATTTTCTGTTGAAAAGCAGTAGACAGTAAGGTATTTAATTCCAAGCTTATCACATTCTATAGATATATCCCTAAGATTAAAGGCACCCCTACGATGTCCTACAAATCTTGGTAATCCTCTTTTTTTAGCCCATCTTCCATTACCATCAAGTATTATGGCAATATGCTGTGGGATTAATGTCATATCTAGATCGTTTTTCATATTATCACACTCCAAGGAGATTATACCATAAAACTTCTTAAAATTATGGCACTTTTTCGATAAATTATTAGGGATTTTCTTTTATTTTTACAGAGATTAGGATTATTTTTTTCTAATTTCTTAATGTGCGAAAAAAAACTTTAATTTAGGCTTTAAATGTGTTAAAATAACTATGAATTTGAATTGGAGCTGAAGGAAATGACAAGACGTGAAATAAGAACAGTAGTTATGCAGGCACTTTATACAGCTGACTTCAATGATCTTTCAGTAGAGGAGGCATTAGAGGTTGTTTGTGAGGGAGAGCCTAATGAAGCTGTAGTAAAATATTTAAAATATATTGAGAATAATTTAGAAAAGATTGATGGTATTATTTCATCAGCCTTACATAATTATAGCTTAGCTAGATTAAATTTAGTAGATAAGGCAATTGTTAGATTAGCAACTGCAGAGCTATTAATGAAGGAAACTGATAAGAAGATTATTATTAATGAAGCCCTTGAAATAACAAAGGAGTATTCAGATACTGGTGATCATAAGGCCACTGCGTTTAATAATAAGCTACTTGATAATATTAGTAAAATTATATAAGGAGATATATTATGGAGGATAGGTATTTAACTGTATCCGCCCTAACTAAATATATCAAATATAAATTTGACCACGATCACAACTTAGAGGAGGTATTACTAGAAGGAGAAATATCCAATTTTAAGCATAATTCTCGTGGACATTTTTATTTTACGCTGAAGGATGATAGTGCTCAAATATCAGCAACTATGTTTGCATCCTATGCCTCAAAATGTAAGTTTGAGCCAGAGGATGGAATGAAGGTTTTTTGTAAGGGTACAGTTACTGTATATGAGCCAGCAGGAAGCTATCAAATAAATGTTCGAGAGCTTAAGAGTGATGGAATCGGTGATTTATATTTGGCATATGAAAGGCTTAAAAAGGAGCTAGGTGAAAGAGGACTTTTTGATGAAGCACATAAGGTGGCTTTACCTAGATTCCCTAAGACTATTGGTGTAATTACATCACCTACTGGAGCTGCCATTAGAGATATTATTAATACTATATCTCGTAGATATCCACTATGTAATGTTATTTTATATCCAGCAATAGTTCAGGGTGAGGATGCTAAGAATGATGTGGCAAAGCAAATAAGAAGAGCCAATGAGGATAATTTATGTGATGTATTAATTGTTGGTAGAGGAGGAGGCTCGATAGAGGATTTATGGGCCTTTAATGAGGTTATAGTGGCTGAGGCCATCTATAATAGTAAAATTCCTATTATATCAGCAGTAGGTCATGAGATAGATTTTACAATTAGTGAT
>JAHHSW010000168.1 GCA_020024985.1 Anaeroplasmataceae bacterium
CCTAATGGTGAAAGAATTGTAGGCTGGGAAAGCTCAGTGTTTGAAAAGGGTAGTATAGGAACTGATAGCTATTATGAGCTTCATGTACCTACAGGCTCTACAATAGAAATTACTCCTATATTTAAGAAGATTATTAACGTAAGATATGTTACAGATTATGCAAATACGGATATAGTTGAATCTGATTCAACATTTGAAGCTGATGAAAATTTAGTAGTTGATTTTGAATTAGGAAATCAAATTAATAAGCAAAAGCTTCAATCACTTAATGATGTTAGCTGCAATATGACTGGTAGAAGATTCTTATATTGGGCTGTTGATAAAAATAATGATGGTATATTATCTCCAGATGAAAATATAAAGCTACATTTAAATAGCGACAAGCTTTTAAGTGAATGGTGTGGAGAAGATGGATATATTACCCTTATAGCTGTCTATAGTAATGTAGGTGAGTAATATGGAAAATAAAAGTATTTTAAATTTAAAAAGATTTATTGCCCTATTGATTTTTTTGACACTAATAATTTTTGGTGGTAGAGGTAATGTTGTTTATGCTAAGGAAAACCCCTTAGAAAAGGACTCTATCTATGAAGTGCCTGTAGATTTTGATGGTTTAATTATGGGAACTAACAATTTTTCATCTAAGGTAAAGATAGAGGTAGATAAAAAGTTTAATTATTATATGACATTTGGACATAGCTCTAGTATATCAAATCTTAAATTAATTACTGGAGATAAAGAAAGCGGATATACGATTAGAACTGACTCTGGATGGACATATTACACATATACCTTAGGGTTAGAAAATTTATCTAATTCATTGAATTTTAAAGCATATATTTCAGCTATGAATCAAGAGGCTAGCTTTTCAATTAAGGTTAAGCTTGATTCTGCTAATAGAATTAGTGATTATGTTGATATAGGAGAAAGACCAGCTGAATTTGTTCCAGTAATTAAAGCTAATGGTGGTAATGTAGAATTAGAAAAGGGTACAGTATTTATGATACCTGAGGCTAAAGCTTATATTGGATCAGATGAAGCTAAGGTTAATGTTAAGGCATATTATAATGATTTAGAAATCGAGGTAAATGATAATAAGATTATTCTTGAAAATGTAGGCAAGTATGTTATAAAGTATGTTGCAACAAGCTCGCTTTACAAAACAAATTATGGTAATGATGCCTTCTCATCTTATGAGGTAACTATTTTATCTAAGGTTGGAGCTACTACATTAGCAAAGTTTGATGATAAAAGTAATGCCTTACCAGAGGGTACTATTTTACAGGCTAGTAAAATAGAGGATGGCAAAGCATATGATTCAGTAGCTGAAAAAATGAAGAATATATCAGACAATTATTCTTTAATAAATATAGTATATTATTCAGCATCAGGAGAGGCCTTAACTCCAAAAGAAAATGTTACTTTATATTTTATGCCTGAGACCTATTTAGATAGAAATGAGGTAAAGATTTATCATGTTTCTAGTGATGGAGAATTTGTTGATGTTTTATCTTCACCTTTTGGTAGATATGTAAAGGCTGATACAAACCTAACAGGAACCTTTGTTATCTATACTCCAGGTGTAGAGTTCCATATGCCAATGTGGGGTTATGCATCAATCGCTATAGGCGCAGTCTTAGTTCTTGCAGCAGCTATTACAGTACCAGTTGTAATACATGTAAGGAAAAAGAAGAAAGAAGATTTAGAAGCTTAAATAATTTATAGAGCCTTATTCTTAATTAGTAAGGCTTTTACCCTATTTAAAATCTCAAACGAGAGATTGAGAATGGAATCCTTTGTAGATCATACCTGCAAAGAGTCGCTTTGAAAGCCCGGTGCCTCGCACGTTCTATACATATATAATAAGGAAGAGAGACATTTTACAAAACTATAATGGTATAGTCAAACGTATGGCTTCAACCATAGTGTCTTTGGAAACATATAAAAATGTATAGTCATTTAATTGCTACTACATATTTTTGTATAGTCATTCGTTTGCTACTACACATGTTGAGAGTGTGCTTCGACTAGACAAAATTAAGTGATAATTCCTTGAAAATAGGTCAAAAAAGCCTTAAATTTCATCATTTAGATGATTTTTAAGGCTTTTTCTCTACTCAAAATAAGCTCTATATTAATGGCACTGTAAGTCAATTTGGGGGAGGGGTGAGACTGTGACTATACATTCGACTATACAAAAGCGTATAGTCGTTTGGTGTTTCAATCAGGGTTGAGAACAAAAAACAGTCTTTTTGCTATACAAAGAGTAGAATTTGCATTAGAAATTTATATCTTAAGTGTTGCGTATACGATTACGTTCTACCTAATGTAAGCGTGAAAGGAACTGTAAACTTTTTTATAATACTTGAATTTTGTCACAAAAATGATATAATAATTGTGACAAGGAGGCGGGATAATGAAATTAGCAACAGAAATATTAAATAGATTAAATGAGCTTAATATAAATGTATTTACTGTAAATGATATCATTGATATGGCTTCTTATGATAATCTTAGAAAGGTATTAGAAAGAATGGTAAAGGCAGGTACTATAAGAAGATTAATTAGAGGAGTTTATGATATACCTAAATACAATAAAACATTTAATATGCTTACACCACCTTCCCTAGATGAGGTTGCTAAAGCATTGGCTAGAAATTTCAATTGGGATATTTATCCAACAGGAAACTATGCTTTGAACCTACTAGGTATTTCTACACAAATTCCTTCAAAATATATTTATAT
>JAHHSW010000169.1 GCA_020024985.1 Anaeroplasmataceae bacterium
ATGCATAAGAATACCTATATTAATGCCCCTAAGATTTTAAATCCAACCTACCAAACTAAGAAGTACCCTAATTTATTCTTTGCGGGTCAGCTTAGTGGAGTAGAGGGCTATGTTGAAAGTGCAGCCTCAGGTATACTTGCGGCAGTAAATATGGATAGATACCTAAGAGGTATAGAGCTAGTTACTCTACCTCGTTCAACTGTTATGGGCTCTATGGCATATTATATTTGTAATGCCAATGAGAAGGATTTCCAGCCAATGAACGCAAACTTTGGTATTATGGAGGATTTAAATGTTCCTCATAAGAAGAAGGAAAGAAAGGCCTTATATGCTGAGCGTGCTCTTAGGGTTATGAAAGAAGAGGTCGAAAAGATTAATGAACGATAATGAGGCCATTTTAGATTTTATTAGATATTTAACTAATATTAAGGGCTATTCAGAGAATACAATTGAATCATATAAAAATGATCTAGAGGAATTTAGCTCATTTTTAGCCACTGAAAAAATGGCTAGGGATATGCTTCATGTAAGAAATGAGCGTACAGCCCAAAATTATGTTTCCTATCTATCTAAAAAGGGACTCTCTAGCTCATCAATTCACCGTAAGATTTCCTCCCTATCTAGCTTTTATGGCTATTTAGTAAAGGAGGAGCTTTTTAAGGAAAATTACTTTCTTTCGCTTGAGCTACCTAAGGAGCCTAAGAGGCTTCCTAAGATAATCAAGGAGGATGAAATTAAAATGCTCTTTGAGGTGTGTGATTTAAATAATAAGCTAGGCTATCGTAATTACTGTATTTTAGGCTGTCTATATGGCTGTGGGCTTCGTGTTTCAGAGCTTTGCAGCATGCAGATAAAGGATATAGATTTTATAGAAAGAACCATTCATATTCATGGTAAGGGCATGAAGGATAGAATGGTTATTATGTATGAGGATTTAGCCCAAAGCCTAAAGCATTATATTTCAACCTTTAGGCTTGAGCTATTATATAATTCACGTCAGATGGATGAAAGAACTGTTTTTTTAAATAAAAATGGTACTCCACTATCTCGTGTTGGGGTAAGAAAAATACTTGAGCATTTAGTTACTCTTTGTGGTGAAACCTACAATATATCACCACATATGCTTCGTCATTCCTTCGCAACCGCCCTACTTAATAATGGGGCTGATATGAGAAGCGTTCAGGAGCTACTAGGGCATGAAAGCCTATCAACAACTCAGGTATATACTCACCTAAGCTTTGAAAAAATAAAGGAGAGCTATAAAATAGCTCATCCTAGAGCGATGCGTATTGACAAAAAGAATGTGAAAAAGTAGTAAATTGAATTTTTCCTTGTATTATAGGGGTGAATTTGTTATAATCTTTTTGTTAAATAGAAATGAGGTAATAAAATGAAGAAACTTTTCGCATTTGTATTATTAATGTTTGGAATAACTTTAGCTTCTTGTGGAGGTCCTAAGCAGGATTTAACTAGCTTAAGACAAAATGAGATTGATGCTGATATAATTGAAACCTTAAATATTAATTTTAATACTGACACAAATTCAATGAAGCTTTTTAAGGATAAGAGAGATGAGGAAAGCTATATTGATATTTATGTAGCTAATGATTATAAAAATAGCTTATTTATAACTGAGCTTGATCTTAATGATAGAATTACTGATAGAGTTCATGAGATTTATGCTAATACATTAACCTTTGGAACAGAAATATACCCAGATGAGCAGCAGGTTATATTAAATGAGCTTTATAATAAGGACTATGGCATTTCTAAGCTTGAGCTACCATTTGAGATAGACGCTACTAAGGCTTATAGTAAGAATGTATATCAAAAGTTCTTATTAGAGGCTGATAAGGATTTAACTGAGCTTAAGCTTTCAGTTGTTTATTTACCAGTTCTTGCCGCTAGAGTATATAAGAATCAAACAATTTTAAAGGCATATATGTTTGTTCCTGTTCATATGAGCTTTATATCTGGGGATAAGGAGCTTAAGGCAGCTAAGAATGATAAGGGCTATGAGCTAGTTAATATTGAGATTACTGGAATTGAAAAGGTCACTCCTTTATTTACTGAAAATGGCGAGTATTTAGTTGCTAAAAAGAAGACAGAGGAAAAGTAAGAATATAATTAGAGAGCTTAGGCTCTCTTTTTTTTAGGCTTAAGGGCTACTAGAAACTAAAAATCTAGTAGCCCTTTTATTACAATAAAATATATAAAATTTTAATTGTTACATAAATAATGTAATGATGCTTGCTAACATTATATCGGGTAGAAGGAAAGCTACAAGAATAATTAGATAAAAGCTTAAGGAGGTATTTTATGCTAGACGAGCTATTAAAGGAATATATAGAGGTAAGCAATAATAGAGATTTATATTATAGAGCCTTAACCTCAAGGCTTAAGGAGAAAATTGGCTTAGATGCCTATAATAGATTTAAGCTAGCCAGGGATGATAGGAAGTATATAGAGTATGAGGAGATTATTTCTTTACTAAGCTCCTATATTAGGGAGCTTTTACATAAGGCAAGCTTCTATGTCCCTTATAGAATTATTAATGATCAAAAGGAGTATTTAATTGAAATAGCTCCTGGTGATAAAAAGAGGCTATTAAGGGTAGAGGAGAATAAGGAGCTAATAGATAGAAGTGGTCTTTATGATTTATTTAGCTATCAGGAGCTAGGTGAGCTTCTTAAGAGGTTAAAAAT
>JAHHSW010000017.1 GCA_020024985.1 Anaeroplasmataceae bacterium
GGGCACAGTAAGCTGTGCCCTAATTTTATTCAAATTCTTTTCTAATTTGTGAGACCTTACTCTTAGATAGAGTATCCTCCTTAAAGGCAAGGAAAACAAGCTTTGTAGCCTCACAATCATCAAAGGCATCATGAACCTGTACATCATCATTCTCATAATAAAGCTTATATAGCTTAAATAGACCTGGATCATTTCTTAGCTCATAATAGCTCTTAATTAGCTGACATAAATTAACAAAGCGAGTTTTATTCTTTAATGATTTAACACCATTAATAATATAAGACTCATTTAAAACTAAAATATCATTTCTACCAAATACCACTATAGTAGGATTATACTTAGTAATAATTTCCTTAAAGTCATTATAGAATAAATTATAATCTATTGCGACCTTATAAAATTCCTCAGAGGTAATACCTAAGAAATCCTCAACCCTCTTAGTTAGATGATTAGTAAGCTTAGGCTTTACATAATTACTATATCTATAAAGCTCCTTACCCTCATGATTTACTACAACTAATCCAGCCTGAATCATTTCTGTTTTAAAGCCCTTACCTCTAAATGAATATGATGGCATAGTCATTTCAAGGTCTAAAAACATAATATTATCAAGGGAATTTAAAAATTTGTTTAATGATTTATTAATCATTACCTTATCATAGTAAATCACTCTATCAAACTTACCTAAGGCCTCAATGCGATATAAATAAGATACTGGATAAGCATTATAGGCTCCCTTTCTAAGGGTCTTAGAATCATCATATTCTAAATCAATCCAATTGCCCTGATAAAGGTAACGCTTAAAGGTATTCATCTGACTATTTTGAAAATAGAAAAATAGAATTCTTTTATATACCTCAATACCTATAATTTTATGATCTAGCTCAATCATATGAATTATTCCACGTATTCTCATCTATATCCTCCTTATCTTTTTATTGATACAGCCATTCCATCTCCAATAGGGAAAATAGTTGTATCATAATTTTCGTTACTTAGTAATGCCTCATGAAAGTTATGAAGCTTTCTAATTAAGCCTCTTACTGACCTTGAATATGTCATATAATGCTCATCATCCATAACTAAGCCATGGAAAAGCATGTTATCACAAACCACTACACCTCTTTGGCTTAATAAAGGGGTATATAGGTCAAAAAACTTTGTGTATTGAGCCTTAGCAGCATCAATAAAGATTAGATCAAATTCTAAATCCTTAACGTCCTCAAAGGCCTCTAGAGCATCCTTAAAAATGATATGAATCTCATCCTGCTTTCCTACCTTAGCTACATTTTCTAAGGCTAGCTTATACATATCAGGATTACGCTCAATAGTATAAATTTCACTGCCAACGCACTTATTCATTCTAATAGCTGAATAGCCAATAGCAGTACCTATTTCAAGGATTCTTCTTGGCTTATGAAGCCTTATAATAGTTTCAAGGAAGCAAAGCCCCTCATCAAAAATGATAGGGACATTGTTTTCCTTAGCATATTTTTTTAATTCTAGCTCGAAGTCTGAGAATTTAATATTAGTTGTTGCAGTCTCCATTGCAATCACCGTCGCAATCACATGATGAGCCACAGCCTGAGCAACCGCTGCAGCAACCACTGCATCCGCCCTCTTCCTCATCATCTAGCTCTGTAACATAGTCGTTTAGTAATGCCTCTAGCATACTCCACTCCTCTTCAGTCTCAACTCTTCCAAGTGCACCCTGTTGTCCATCAGCTGGATTATAGGTTGCAGCACTTACCTCTTGAGTTCCTCTTGGTTGGAAAATTACATAATCCTTACCAGTCTTATCATAGTGATATGTGAAAAGAATGTCACAAACAATCTCTCTACCATCATCTTGAATTAATGTTATTGTACGATCTACCATATTTATCTCCTTTTAAAATGATTTTTTGTCTAGGTAATTTTGTAAAATGACAACTGCGGCCATTTCATCCTTCTTTTGTCTTCTATCCTTTCTTTTTACATTGCCAGAAAGCATAGCTCTATCTACTATTACAGTAGTTAATCTTTCATCCTCTAGGATGACCTTAATATCAGACTTTTCCTCAAGCTTTTGCTTGAAATCTACTGATATTTGGCATCTAACACCATTATCACCATTCATATGCTTAGGGAAGCCAAGTACAACTGTATTTACCTTCTCCTTCTTGCATAAATCAATAGTGTAATCTATAGCACTGTCGTAGTCATCGTCCTTAAAGCGGTAGGTATCAAGAGCTCTAGCTAAAAAGCCAAGCTCATCTGATATTGCAACGCCTAGGGTTCTACTTCCAAGATCTAGTCCTATATATTTCATATTAAAGAGTTTCCTTTACATGGGCTAAGGCCTCTAAAGCCTTACTAGAATCCTTACCACCGGCTTGAGCAAGATCCTTCTTACCACCACCGCCGCCTCCAGTGATCTTAGTAGCCTCTCTTACTATCTTACATGCATCATATGGCTCATTTGCAGCACATACGAAGGTTACCTTAGCACCATCACATGCAGCAAGTAATACAACATTTAAGCCCTTATTATTTCTTAAGGCAGTAGCCATATCCTTAATTAGGTTAGTATCCTTAATATCAACGGTTGTAAATAGCTTATCTCCCTCAATTAGGCTATCAAATTGATCTAGTGATTGTAGAGCACTTTGACTCTTCTTAGCATTATAGCTCTTCTCTAAATCCTTCATTGCAGCCTGAGCCTTTTGAACCTCAGCTCTTAAGGCAAGAATATATCTATAGCCAAATTCATTTAGCTCATGTGGCTTATAATCAAAGCTTAGCTTGATTCCCTCAGCTGAAGCCTTATTAAGTAGGTCATTAGCCTTATTAATAATTGTTTCTAGGGTAGCCATTGTATTAGCCTGTGATGCCTTAACAAACTTCATAGCCTCATTAGAGGTTGAAGCTGTACAACGGAAGATACCAGAACCAATTGACTCCATAGAGTAAATTGCGAACTTCTCTACCTCCTTAGTATTCTCAACATGAGTACCAGCACAGAATTCCATGCTGCAGCCCATATCAACAACTCTAACCTTAGCACCATACTTCTCACCGAATAAAGCCATAGCGCCAAGCTTCTTAGCCTCATCAATATCTAAAACCTTAGTAACAACCTCATGAGCCTCAGCTATATATTGGTTAACTAAGTCCTCAACTGCAAGAATTTCCTCATCAGTTAAGGCCTGATAATTATTAAAGTCAAATCTACAGTATTCACTAGATACCTGTGAGCCCTGCTGATGTACATGGTTACCTAAAACATGCTGTAGGGCTGCCTGAAGTAAGTGAGCTGCAGAGTGGTTCTTTCTAGTTAAATCTCTGTTTTCCTTATCAACATATGCTAAAGCAATGTCGCCAACCTTATATGGATTATTATCTAGAATATGTAAATGCTGACCATTAGGCATCTTAATTACATCTAATACCTTAGACATACCAAACATCCCCTTATCGCATAGCTGACCACCTGAGAAGGCATAGAATGGAGTTTCATCTAAAACAACACCATTTCCAAATACACCAATAACCTTAGCCTTATGGTTTGTTGCCATATAGCCAGTAAATTGTGACTCCTCCTTGAAGGCTAGCCACTCCTCATTTTGGCCACCCATTGAGCCTTCATCCTTACGAGCATTTCTAGCTCTTTGCTTTTGCTCCTCAAGATACTTCTTAAAGCCCTCAACATCAACCTTAAGCCCCTTCTCACTAGCATACTCCATTGTAAGCTCTAGAGGGAAGCCGAAGGTATCATATAATGTAAAGGCATCAACACCTGAAATAACACCATTACTCTTTTCAGAAATTGCCTCAAATCTCTTTTCACCCTGAGCAAGAGTAGCTAAGAACTTCTCCTCCTCAGCTGAAATAATTTGCTTAACAATATCCTTCTTCTCATTTAAATATGGATAGAATGGATCCATAATCTCAATTACAACATCAACTAAGTCAGCCATAAATGGTTTATTAATACCTAGGCTCTTAGCATACTTAGATGCACGACGAAGTACTCTACGTAATACATAGCCTCTACCCTCATTTGATAGGGTAGCACCATCAGCTACGGCGAAGGTTACAGTTCTTACATGGTCAGCAATAACCTTGAAGGCCATTTGACCAGTATACTTAACACCAGAAATTTCCTCAGTCTTCTTAATAATTGGTTGGAATAGGTCTGTATCATAGTTAGTATCTACACCTTGCATAACACAGCATAGTCTTTCAAGTCCACAGCCTGTATCAATGTTCTTAGAAGGAAGCTCCTTATAATCATCACGAGCTACACCCTCCTTAGAATTAAATTGAGAGAAAACAATATTCCAAATCTCAATGAATCTATCATTTTCAATATCCTGCTCAATTAGCTCCTTACCGCGCTTATCATACTTCTCACCACGGTCATAGAACATCTCAGTATCAGGTCCACAAGGTCCCTCACCAATCTCCCAGAAGTTACCCTCTAGTGGAATAAGATGATCCTCAGCTACACCATTAGCCATCCATAGCTTCTTAGCATCTAAATCATGATAATAATAAGTGATATATAATCTATCCTTATCGAAGCCAAACCACTTCTCATCAAATAATAGCTCAACTGCAAATTCAATTGCTTCCTTCTTAAAGTAATCTCCAATAGAGAAGTTACCAAGCATTTCAAAGAAGGTATGGTGTCTTGCAGTCTTACCTACATTCTCAATATCATTTGTACGAATACATTTTTGGGCATTTGTGATTCTAGGGTTTTCAGGTACCATAGAGCCATCAAAATATTTCTTTAGTGGAGTAACACCAGCATTTGTCCAAAGTAATGTTGGGTCATTTACTGGAACTAATGAAGCACTTGGCTCAACATTATGTCCCTTAGACTTGAAGAAGTCTAGCCACATTTGTCTAATTTCATATGATTTCATAAATCTCATAAGTTTATTCCTCCTTAATAGGTTATACCTATTATGCACACTTCTAATCTTGTATATTATAGCAAATCCCTATGTCAATAGCAACGAAAATCGAAAAATCAATAAAAATAAAGCTTACTTTCTTAGCTCATGCTTATATTTTCTTTAAATTAAAGCTTAATATTTTAAATAAATACGAGTAGATAGGGCTATAATCTATAATTAGCTTTGAGAAAATCACCTCAAAAATTACCTATTTTTAGGGCCATTATACCCATTATTTTTCCAACTAATTTTCTTTAAAAGCAAGCCTAAATCCTTTATAATTTTAAGTGAGGTGAATAGTAATGCTTTATAGGGATTTTGCAAAAATAATTAAGGAAAAAAGAGAGGATATAGGAATAAGCCAAAAGGATATGGCCATGTCACTTGGGCTTAATAGATCAAGCTATAATAAGATTGAAAATGGTAAAATGGAGCCTTCATTTTCTACACTACAAGCCATTTGTAGGCTTCTTAGCCTAGATTTAACTGAAATATTAGAATTAAAAAAGCCTAGAGGAGAGCATATAAGGCTCTACGACTAGGCTTTTAAGCTTTTATTTAATTATATTCTAAAGACCTAAACTTCTTAATATGATAGGCTCAAATAAATTAAAGCCAATAACACTACCAACCACTAATGAGGTTAGAATAGCTAATAATATAAGAGATTTAATATTGAACTCTATTAGATATCTTTTAATTAGCCTATTATCTATATTCTTGTTTTTAAGATTAAATATATCATTATATAGATAATGCTTTTCCATAAATAAATATAAAAGGCTTGATGCTACTATTAATACTACCATTACATAAATCATTACATTATTTAATATTCTACCATTAATTAGCTTTAAGGCTGCCTCATCATATAGCTTAATGTTATCCATCATTATTTTGTATCCTAGATTATGAATTTTTAAATAATCATCATAGCTAAGGCTATTTACATTAATGGCCTCAGCCTCATAATAATCTAAATAGCTTTTATAAAAATCCTCTAAGGCCTCATCATTATATAGGCAATAGGTATTTAAATTAGTATAGCCTACTATCTTATAAACTCTTCTTAAGATCCTACTATTACCAGTAAAGCCATAGATACCATCATTTAAATATACATCGCCCTTATTACCACAATTTATATATAATATATATTCTTTCCCTATATTATAAATATTACTCTTATCATAGGGTATTAATATCTCATTCTCATTTTCTGGCATCCTTCCATCTAAAAGTAGAGATTCCTCCGCTTTATGAAGCTCTACTAGGCTCATATTATCTATAAATGCCCCACCCTTTAGCTTCTTATTGGCATTAGCTAATATTTTATCAAAGGTTATTTGATTCATATACATTGTATAATAGAAATAATTAGCTCTAAAGCTATTAGGCTTAGCCTGTAGCCCAAGCCTAGTCATCTCTAGCTCTAAATCCTTATCAAAGCCTGTATCGATAACATCTACTATATTTGCTCTAAAGCCATTTAATTTTAAGTACATTTCATCATTATTTACAATAAAGATATCCTTAAGCTCCTTTGTAGCTAATAACGACTCATATAAATAATCAGTAATGACTATATCATTTTCATTTAAGGGCTTACCATTATAGGTGCTTGTAGTAAATACCCTTTCTACCTTAAATAGATTATCATAGAAGGCAGGGGTATCAATATCCGCTAAATCAATAATTGGCATTCTTGTTTTATTTGTAGTGTACATTTTTATATCACTATCAAGCTTTAATTCAAGGTTATCATGCCTATAGCCCTCAAGCCTTGAATTATATCCATCTGTTACTACATAGGGTATAGTATTACTCATCCTCATAGCCTGATATTCTATACGCTCCGGCTTATAGTTTAATAAGGTAATAAAATAAGCAAGAACTGTAGCTAATGCTACTAGAATAAATAAAAATATATACCTTGGCTTAAATTCTAAGGCCTTCTTAAGCATTTTAAAATTAAGGCTACTATCCTTTAAGCTAAAGCCAGCTCTTTCAAATTTATTCTCATTTTCTACTATAGCTAGCTTCTTATCCTTGATTTTAATTAAATAATCATATTTGATTCTAAAGCCTTCCTTATGAGATGTAATGATTATAATTTTATCCTTAGATAGCCTTTCAATAGCGTCCATTACTATATCAGTTGATTTCTTATCTAGGTGAGAAAATATTTCATCAATTAAAATTACATTATTTCCCTCTAATATACCACTAACAAAGGCTAATCTGGTTTTTTCACCATCTGATAGGCTTCTTGGCATACTATTTTTAACATGCTCTAGCTTAAACTCCTTAAGTAGGCTATCTATATATTCCATATCATTTGAAAATAGAGCTAGGTATTCAGATACCCTTAATCTATTTAAAACTAAAAGCTTATAGTCTATGTAGCTTATTTTAGTAAAATCATTAGAAACACCATCTACATTAATTTCTATATTAGATTTAATAATACCCTTAATAAGCTTAAAAAGGGTGGACTTACCTGTACCATTTCTGCTGTCTAAAAAATATAGACCATTATTTATAAGCTTAATCTCAGCATTTTCATATAAATATCTTTTATTATCATATGAAAATGTTAAGCCCTTAATTTCTAGCATAGGTACCAACCCCTTTTTAAATTAATATTTTAGATCCAACATAAATTATAAAAATAATTAACGGCAAGACCGCGATCTTTTGTAGGTGTAGTTATATAAGCAATTCCTACAACAGTATCTGAGATTTTTAATGTAAGCTTCGTCTTATAATCAGTTATTTTTTCTCCCTTAATGTAAACCTTTCCTGATAAATTTTCAGAAGGATAAAAAATAGCAGTAAAATGGAAGGTATATTTATGTCCCTCATGAGTGCCCTCAGGTGACATGCCATCATTGACATAATAATCCTCTATTATACGAGGATTAATAAGCTTTCCATCGACCTCTGAATCATAACCAACTATAAGTGGAAAAGGATTAAGAGCACCTACCATTTGATATGTATACCTATAGAAAAAATGCTCATCGTTTTTATTTCTAAAATCACCATTTAGATAATTTTCTAAATCATATTCATAATAAAATTTCTTTTGGTTTAGTGGCTCCTTTATAATTTCAGTTTGATCATCAGGAATATACTTGTTTTCATCTATTGGGTCACTTCCTTTATAGACATAAAAGGAATTTGTAATAGCCATATAGCCAGGGGCTCTAATTATGATTTTTGGCTGACCCTCCTTAAGGAAGGTTAGCTTATTTTTACCCTCAAGCTTTACTAAATCAGTACTTATGACCTCAATTTCATAATCACTAATGTCTTCCTTTGCTTCTATGTCATAGGGATTTATATAAACTGTTTCACCTGGAGCTATTTTACCAACAATATTAATCGCCATTTTCTTTATTTCAGGATAAATCGTAGGATCAATATTTTCTGTTGGCTCAATATTTTCTGTTGGCTCAATATTTTCTGTTGGCTCAATATTAGTGATATCATCATCTTCACTTGTTGCTGTAGTAGTGCTGTTATTTTCATTAGTACAGGATGCTATAGTAAATATTCCTGTAGCTAGCATTATTAGTAATAAAAATTTTTTCATAATATATCACCTCATAATGGAAGAATATTAAAGATGACTGCTAGCATTGGATAAATCGAACAAGCAACAACAGCTCCGATTATAATGAATATTGCAAATATAATAAGTCGCATCAAATAGCTAGCCTCTAAAACCATAGAGCCTGTATAGCCCTTATTCATTAGTGCCCTATAATGGGCTCTTTCATTCTTAAATGTAAATAATAAATATAATAAGATGATTGAAGCAATTAATGCAGAGGCTGTAATAATTCCGTTTTTAAAGGTATTATCTACAAAGCTCTTATTGCTTACTAGCTCTAAATATTTTTCCATATACATAAAGCTATTTCCATCCACTAATAGCTCCTCATAATTATTATCTAGCATATGAATATCACTAGGCTTTAAATCATATCCATCTATAGAATCGAGCTTAGCCTCAGTGTATATTTTATTTATATCATCATAATTTAAATAAACAGCTGGATATGGTAGCATCTGAGTTGTTAGGAATGGCTTAAATTTCATATGCTTAAATTCAATACCAGCAATACAAAAATCAAAGTAGCTAGGTTCAGGATTATTTGAAAGTGCAAAATATTGTCCTAGGGTTAAGCCTAAGTATTTTTTAGCAAAGCCCATGCTACAATAAAATTCATTATTATTAATATTCCATGCCTCATCCCTACAAATGCCATAATTAACAACAATATCATTGTGCTTAAATGCTAAAATATTAATTGTATCTCCTAGTCTATCCTCCTCTAGATTATCATTATTTAAAATAAGGTCATCTAGCAGAGCCTTTGGTAAGCCTCTAAAATTATCTATAAAGTACATTAATGTAGTTTGATTCATTAGTGCTAATGAATAATACTTATTAAGCCTTTCTTTAAATAAATTCATCTGATCAATATATTTTAACTCATCAAGCTCCTTATCCGCAGTAGGAATATAGTCCTTATAATCAGTTTTATAGCTTCTTATAGTTAAGCCTAAACCCTTATTATCACCACTATAAGAGCTTGCAATTTGATCCTCACTATAGTCCTTTGGGTTAAGAGGAGCAATCCCCTCCATTCTTTCAACAGCAAAGGTTAAATCAAAGCCATAATCTGGGATATATACCTCTCCATCATTTATTTTGATTTTTTCCCCATTAACATATAAATACTCTGTTTCAACTAATCTTTTAGGAACATAACACTTAAAAAACGCTAGGACCTCACCTACCTCTACACCATCAACAAAATGTGGAACCATCTTTCTTTCACCAATCTCTAGCATTGGATTTTTTTCCTCGTCGTCAAAATAATTAGGTATTACCCTAGTTCCATTCTTTTCCTCACTAGCACTATAATAAATACCTGTATCATATTTATCAACAACGCTCCTTACCTGGCTCAGCTTAGTTGTATTAAACAATAGTACTGATGCGGTAAAAAGACAGATTAGTGCCATCATTACTACATTAAAGCCAAGTGATAGTAGACCATTACGTCTAAATAGAGCCTTAAAATAATCCCTAAAATTAATTTTATGATTAACACCTGGTAATACCTTAACATCCTCTAGCTCATTTTTACATACTACATCTATTTTATTCATTTCAAATTCTAGAATATAGTCAGCCTCATGATAATCCTTAGGGGATGATTCAATAACTAGGCTATCCTTACTAAGCTTAATTATTTCTTCTGTAAATAAGGGCTTACTTTCCTTATCTACATATTCAAGTGGCTCATCTAAAAGTGTAATTGGAGCTCTTCTTGATAGTGCTATAATAAGCTCAAGCTTTTGTCTTTCTCCACTTGATAGCTTACCTACTGTAGAATTTAAAATATATTCTAAATCATATTTATTAATATATTCATTAAAGACATTAAGCTCATCATCATTTAATAAAAGCCTAGCCTTCTCCTTAACCCTTAAATAGTCATAGAGGTGCTCCTCGCTTGCTAGATAATAAATATCAGTAGGCTTAATACCCTCTGGTAGTACTACCTCTCCTTCATATTTAATATTATTTGAAATTATCTTAAGAAGGGTTGTTTTACCTGATCCATTTTCTCCATGTAAAAGCACCATACCCTTATTAGGTAAGGAAATATTAAAATCCTTAATTATACTTCTTTCTCCATAGCTTTTGCTTATGTTCTTAATTTCTAGCATCAAAACACCCTCCTTTTTATCTGATTTTAAATATAAACCCTCTGATCAAGAGCATTTAAATTAGTTGTATCTATATTATAATTAATTCCATCTTCTGCAACAGTATACCTATAGAC
>JAHHSW010000170.1 GCA_020024985.1 Anaeroplasmataceae bacterium
TGTAAAAATAATCTAGCGCAGCTAGATTGGGGAAAATTTATTTTCCTTGTTGTTCTTAGCTTTTCAAGCTTGTCTAATGTTGGCTTAGAAAGATCTGATTTCCATTTATATATTGTTTGTCTACTAACATTTAATCTGTCTGCTAGCATTTCCTGGGTCAAGCCAGTTTCCTTTCTATAATAGCTTATTTTCTCTCCTAGCGTCACATTATCCACCTACACTTTTTATATATTTTAGCATTGAGTAATAAAATAATGAACCAACTAGTAGTTAGCATTTATCTTATTTCCAAGCTACAATTTGATTTTAAGGGGAAGCTATAGGCTTTTCTAGTGAGAATGGCCTCACATGAGGTGAAATAAGCTTCACTTATGAAAATATTTACACCAAATTAGAGGTTGTATATTAGGCTTTGTTTATTGTATAATTGATATTGTATTTTTGGAGGAAAATAATAATGGGTGGATTTTTTGGGGTTGTATCAAAAAGGGATTGTGTATTCGACCTGTTTTTCGGAGTGGATTACCATTCACATTTAGGAACTAAGCGTGGTGGTATGGCTGTATTAGGTGATAGGGGATTTAATAGAGCTATTCATAATATTGAAAACTCTCCATTTAGAACAAAGTTCGAGCGTGATGTATTAGAGATGAAGGGTAACTTTGGTATTGGCTGTATTAGTGATAATGAGCCACAGCCATTAATTGTTAAATCTCATCATGGTACCTACGCTATCACAACTGTTGGTAAAATTAATAATATTGATGAAATTGAGAAGAAGCTATTTGAAAATGGAACCTCTCACTTTCTAGAGATGAGTGGAGGAGATGTAAATCCTACTGAGGTTATCGCTTCTATCATTAACCAAAAGGAAAATTTGATTGAGGGTATTAAATACGCTCAGGATTTAATAGAAGGATCTATTACTATTCTTTTATTAAACGAAAGGGGAATCTACGCTGCTAGAGATAAGTATGGTAGAACTCCTTGTATTATTGGTAAGAAGGAGGATGCCTACTGTGCATCATTTGAGGAATTTGCCTTCTTAAATCTAGGCTATCAGGACTATAAGGAGCTTGGGCCTGGAGAGATTGTTGTTATTAACCCAGAGCTTGGCTGTAAGGTATTACAATCACCTGGTAAGAAAATGAAGATTTGTACCTTCCTATGGGTATACTATGGCTACCCATCTAGTAGGTATGAGGGTATAAGCGTTGAGCGTATGAGATATAACTGTGGTAAGTATATTTCAAGACGTGATAATGTAAAGCCAGATACTGTTGCGGGTATTCCAGATAGTGGTGTACCTCACGCAATTGGCTATTCAAATGAAAGTGGTATTCCATTTTCACGTCCATTTATAAAGTATACGCCAACCTGGCCACGTAGCTTTATGCCATCAATTCAAAGTGAAAGAAACCTAATCGCTAAGATGAAGCTTATTGCGGTTAAGGAACTTATAGATGGTAAGAAGCTAATGCTACTTGATGACTCTATTGTTAGAGGTACTCAGATGAGAGAAACTACAGAGTTCTTATATTCTAGTGGAGCAAAGGAGGTCCATGTAAGATCTGCTTGTCCACCACTACTATATGGCTGTAAGTATTTAAACTTCTCTAGAAGCAAGAGTGAAATGGAGCTTATTACCCGTAGAACTATTTTAAGGCTTGAGGGTACTATTAATGATGATATCATTAAGGAGTACATTAACCCAGATGGAGAAAAGTATAAGAGAATGGTTGAGGAAATCCGTAAGGAGCTTAACTTTACCTCTTTACAATTTAATAGGCTTGATGATATGAAGAAGGCCTGTGAAATTGATCCAGATAAGCTATGTACCTACTGCTGGGATGGTAATGAAGAATAATAAATATAGGGATGTAGATAATTCTATATCCCTTTTAATTTTGGCCTAAAATAGTAAAAAATAGGTTAGCTTCTTTAGTTTGATGGAATTTAGTAGTAGAATATAATTAACGGATACTTTAAATTAAAAAATTATAGGAGGAGAAATTAAGTGGATTCTTTATTTGAAGATGGTGGAAGTAAAATAAAGTTTTACGCTAAAACTATTTTTGCAGTATTAAGTATAGTGTTTATAATTTTAGGAATCTTATGTTTCTTTATACCAGAACAATGGTATATAGGATTAATATTAATATTTTTGGGGCCTATTGCATCATATCTATCAGCATTATTACTGTATTCCTGGTGAGAGCATTTAGAAAGTATGCAGGACATTGCTCGGACTAATAGAGACATAGCTTTAACTAATAGAAAAATATGTGTAGAGTTAAAAGAAGAAAAGCCTAATAGTGGTATAAAACCTATATATCCTAAGCCTATGAATGATGATAAGGAAACTAGGTAAGAGAGAACTAAGAGTTTTATGATAATTCTTAGCTAGAATAGCTAAAGCTTAAATAAAATGAATATAAATAAAATAAGCCCTGAGTCTTCAGGGCTTAATTACTTATCTAGTTTAATTTTTTATCTAGAATAATTATATTCTTATCATTTTCCTTGTATATTGCAATAATAGTAAGCATTGGTAAATCAATAAGTAAGGAATACTTATATAAATCAGTAATAGAATATTCTATATTATATTTTTCATGTAGATTTCTTAGCATTACATTTCTTTCATGCTTATCTAGCTTTTCATCCCACCAGGCCTTTGGCTTTAGATT
>JAHHSW010000171.1 GCA_020024985.1 Anaeroplasmataceae bacterium
GCTTGTTACCATTGAATATGATGATTGGACTGGTGAATATAAGGTTAAGAGTAATGGTACAGAGGGTGTAGTAACAATTGTTGCTAGATCTGGAGACATTGTATCTAATGAAATTACTATTACTATAGCTAAATAACTATAAATTTTGAGGAGTAGCTAATGCATAATATGCAATAGCTGCTCCTTTTATAATTTAGGTTAAAAATTTTAGCTATATTACATTGTATTAGCTTTTAAAATAACCTATTATTTTAGCAACACTTTTGTAATTTTGGTCAAAAATCAAAATAGTGTAAATTGAACAATTTGCATTTTAGATTTATAATAAAAGAATATACAAGGTGGTGCTTATATAATGTTTAATAAGAGTGATTTAAAAAGAGATGAGCTAATGCTAAAGCCAAAGGGCAAAAGACTAGGCTATGATTGGTGGTGGCATTCATTTACAGCTATAGATAGTAAAACAGGTGAGGAAAAGCCATTCTTCATTGAGTTTTTCGTTTGTAACCCTGGGCTTGGTGGAGATACACCAATTTTGGGTCAGCTAGAGGAAAATAAAAAGAAAAATATAAAGCCTTCATATTTAATGGTAAAGGTTGGTACCTGGGGTAAGGACCATGCTGAGCTTAATAGATTCTTTGGAATCAATAAGGTAGAAATAAATGGTAAGGCTCCATTTACTATTAAGGCTGGGGATTGCTATTTAGATGAGCACAAAACCTATGGTAGTGTTACTATTGATAAGAAGTATAGTGAGGCTCACCCTGAATGTATGTCAGATTATGGTAGTATTAGCTGGGATCTAAAGATTAATAAGGATATAGCCTTTAACGTAGGCTATGGTGCTTCAGCACCAATGCGTAAGCTAAATGCCTTTGAGATGTTTTGGCATGCTGAGGGCATGAAGACTAAATTTAGTGGTGAAATTAGCTATAATGGTAATAGATACATAGTAAGTGAGGATACCTCATATGGCTATAGTGATAAAAACTGGGGTAAGGACTTTACCTCACCTTGGGTATGGCTATCTAGTAATAACCTTTATAGCGTTGTTAGTAAGAAGAAGCTTGAAAACAGTGTCTTTGATATAGGTGGAGGAAGACCTAAGTGCGGACCTATTGTCCTTAATAGAAAGCTTTTATCAGCCTTCTATTATGAGGGTAAGTGCTATGAATTCAATTTCTCTAAGTTCTGGACTAATACTAGAACAAGCTTTAGCTTTAAGGAGGAAGAGGATGAGGTAGTATGGCACATTAAGCAAAAGACCTGGACTAATGAGCTAATCTGTGATATCACCTGCAAGAAGAGTGAGATGATCTTTATTAATTATGAGGCTCCAAATGGCTTAAAGCTTCATAATAGGCTATGGATTGGTGGTAATGGTAGAGGTACCATTAAACTATACCATAGAGGAAAGCTTGTTGATGAGCTAAGATGCTCTAATGTAGGCTGTGAATACGGAGAATATGATAAGAAGTAATAATAGGTGGAATAGCAAGGACTATTCCACCTATTTTGGTATTTATAAGGAATTTAATGTGAGTTTATTCACACTTAGACTTATATGTGGTAAAATAAAGTGTTAAGTAGTAAAGATTTGGGGTGTTTGTATGAAATCTATAGTATTTATCGATACTGAGATAAGTCCTTCAACTAAAAAAATTATGGACATAGGTGCCATTGATAGTGATGATAGGATTTATCATGGAGGGAGCACAAATGAATTTAGTGATTTTATAAAAGATTATTATTATATTTGTGGACATAATATAGTCGCTTTTGACTCAGTATATATTGAAGAATACATAAAACAAAGAAAATATATTTATGTAGATACCTTAGCAGTATCTCCTTTAATATATCCAAAGCAGGTTTATCATAAGCTACTAAAAGACGATAAAATTATACAAGAGGAATTAAATAACCCAGTAAACGATTCTAAAAAGGCAAGAGATTTATTTTATAAAGAGGTAGAAGAGTTTAATAGATTAGATAATACTATTAAGTCTATCTTTGGAAGCCTACTTGCTAACACTAAGGAATTTAAGGGATTTTTTGAGTATGTAGGTGCTAAGAAGTGCTGGAATTTAAAAAAGGATATTATTAATACATTTAAGGGTAAGATTTGTAGTAATGCTGATCTTGGGTATTTAATTAATAACTTTCCAGTTGAGCTTGCCTACTCATTAGCTTTAATAAATATAGATGAAAAGCATGAAGTATTTTCGCCATGGGTTCAAATTAAGTACCCAAGAATAAATCATGTTATGAAAACATTAAGAGGTACATCCTGTGGAAATTGTCCTTACTGTAATAAGAAGCTAAATTCAGTTACTAGATTACAGGAAATATTTGGCTATAAGGGCTTTAGGAAATTTAATGATGAGCCATTACAGGAAACTGCAGTAAATGCGGCAATAGCTGGTAAATCATTACTAGCAGTATTCCCAACAGGTGGTGGTAAGTCGCTTACCTTCCAGCTTCCAGCTTTAATTGCAGGTGAGGCAGATAAGGGATTAACAGTAATAATTTCTCCACTACAATCATTAATGAAGGACCAGGTAGATAATCTTGAAAAAAGAGGAATATCTGATGCGGTTACTATAAATGGATTACTTGGCCCAGTTGAGCGTAAGGAAGCTATGGACAGAGTCTATAATGGT
>JAHHSW010000172.1 GCA_020024985.1 Anaeroplasmataceae bacterium
CCTATTGTAAAAGCAACTTTTTCTAAATCAAAACTTAATCCTAATTTAGGAAATACTAGTGGCTTTGATATAGCTACTATGAGCTATAAGCTTTCCTTACGTGAGCTTTTAAGAGCTGAGCTTGAAAAGAATAAGCTTTTAGAGTCATTATTTAGCTGTCCAATGACGGCAGGTTTTACATCTGATGGAATTTATTTAGATGTAAATACCACTGATTTATTTAATAAGGGAAGTGAGCTTAAAAAGCCTAGCCCAATTAATATTGATGATAAGCTTAATAATGGAGCTCTTACTTCAGATTATATAAGCTTTTCTATTACTGAGTCAGAGCTTAATAAGATTATCCTAGATAATATAAACGATAAGCTTTATAATGAAGTAGTAGCTATTGGAAGGAATACCTTTAATTTAAGGCTAGAGGGCGTATATTATGATATAAAGACCTCTACACTATCCTCAAATTTATATATAGATTCAGTTAAGACCTCTATTAGAATTGAGGCCGAAACCAAGATTTTAGACTTAAATGGCAGTAACGCTATTTCTATTAAGCCACTTAGGACAATAATCGGAAATAATGTCTCTATAGATATAGCTAGCCTAGTTCCAGAAATAACTATTGATGAGAGCTTGGTTGGCTTAAATGGTAAGTCTACAATTAAGGATATTATAATAGATAAAGAAAATGCTAAGCTAGATTTAAAGGTTAAGCTCTTAGCATAGGCTTTTAGGAGGAAATATGAGAAAGCTAATTTTAGTTGGTGGCGATTTAGCTGCTGGAAAGAGTACATTATCAAATGTTATTGGTGATGAATTAAATTTACTTGTTGTAAATAAGGACAGATTAAAGGAGATTATTGGTGACCATATTATGGCTCGTGATAGAGATGAAAATATTAAGTTCTCTAATATCTCATTTGATCTAATGAAATATTTACTAGAGAAGAATAAGGGAACAATTGTTTTAGAGTCTAACTTTAAGCCATATGAGATGGCAGAGATTAAAAGATTAGTTAAGTACTATGATTATAAGGTTATGTCTTTAGTTTTAAAGGGAAATGATGAAATTCTTCATGACCGCTTCCAGGAGAGATTAAATGAGGACAGACACTATGTTCATAGAGCTCAGGACTTTTCTAATATTGAGGACTTTAGAATTGCCCTTGATGAGCTAAGAAAGACTAGCTATCTTGGAGAAATTGTTAAGATAAACGCTGATACATTTGATTGTCAGCATGATAAGGAGCTTATAGAAAGGGTTAGAGCCTTTGTAGAAAGCTAGAATTAAGCAGTAGTAAGAGGAATTAGTTTGGAGAAAAGATATAAATTGTTAACCGCAATAGCGATGGTTGTGGGAATCGTTATTGGAGCTGGCGTTTTTTATAAGGCCCAGGACGTGTTAAAGCTTACAGGTGGTAATGTTTTAACCGGAGTACTAGCTTGGATAGTTGGTGGTATTATAATGATTATTTGTGGTACTACCTTTGCCATTCTAGCAACTAAATTTTCAAAAATTAATGGTATTGTAGATTACGCTGATGCTACAGTAGGTAAAAAATATGGCGATTTTATGGCTTGGTTTGTCGCTACCATTTATTATCCAGCTATGACAGGTGTTATGGCCTGGCTATGTGCTAGATATACAGGTGTACTATTTGGCTGGATGCTAGATAGTGCTAATGTAATGACAATAGGAGTATTATTCCTTGTTGGTAGCTATGCTATCAATGCCCTAGCACCAAGGCTTGCTGGCCATATTCAGGTATCTACCACCGTTATTAAGCTAATACCACTTGGTCTTTTAGCAGTTGTAGGACTAATTTATGGATTATGTAATACTGATGTTACCTATATTTGGGATCCAATTAAAAATGAGATTGTAAAAACAGGTACTGGTAGTATGCAAATTTTAATTGAAAATATTAAATTTAATTTAAGCTTTGATTTTAGAAGCTTTTTAAGAGCCCTAGTCGCAACTGCCTTTGCTTATGAGGGATGGATTATTGCCACATCTATAGCAGGAGAAATAAAGGATTCAACTAAAAATTTACCTAAGGCACTATTTATAGGCACTGCCCTTATAATGTGTATTTATTTATTCTACTATATTGGAGTACTAGGTGGAGCTAGGCTTGATGTTTTAATGCATGGTGGAGTTCAATATGCCTTTTTCCAAATTTTTGGAGAATTCTTTGGTAATATTTTAAATGTATTTGTAGTAATTTCATGTATAGGAACCCTAAATGGAATCATGATGGCAACAACAAGAGGCTTTTATACCTTAGCTATGAGGGATGCTTGTCCTAAGGCTAATATGTTTAAAAGGATTGATACTGAAACTAAAATGTCAGGAAACTCTGGTATAATTGGAGTTTGCCTTTCAGCTATTTGGTTTGTTTATTTTGTTGGAGCTAATGTAGCACCTAACTGGTTTGGCTTCTTTAAATTTGATTCATCAGAGCTTCCTATTGTTACTATCTACGCTATGTATTTACCGATGATGGTCATGATGATCGTTAAGGGTAGAAAGGAATTAGGAGTAGTAAAGGGAATTGTTATGCCAGCTTTAACTATTTTATGTAGCCTATTTATGATTTATGCGGCTATTGATAAGTTTAAGCTAGAATTAGTAC
>JAHHSW010000173.1 GCA_020024985.1 Anaeroplasmataceae bacterium
GAGCATCCACTATCACTTGCTATAATTGATTATGGTAAGGAAAATAAGGCTAAGCTAGTTGAGGTTAGTGAATATGAGGCAGTAGAGGCAAGAGGACTTCGTGCTAAATATAATGGCTCTAGCTATATGATTGGTAATGCTAAGATATTAGAATCTAAGATAACTAAAGAGGTTAAGGAAAAGCTTGATTTATTATCAGGAGAAGGAAAAACACCACTTCTTGTAACTAAGGATGGTGTTATTAGTGGTATAATTGCTGTAAGAGATGAGCCTAAGGAAACCTCCCTAGAGGCTATTAAGCTATTAAAGGAAAGAGGAATTCGTTGTATCATGCTTACAGGTGATAATGAAAGAACCGCTAAGGCTATTGCTGAGGAGATTGGGGTAGATGAGGTTATAGCTGATGTTTATCCTGAGGATAAGCAAAGAATTATTGCAAGCCTTCAGCATGATAAGAAGCATTTAGTTGCTATGGTAGGTGATGGAGTTAATGACGCTCCTGCCCTTGCAACCGCTGATTTAGGTATCGCAATTGGCTCTGGTAGTGATATAGCCTTAGAGTCAAGTGATATAGTTTTATTAAATAACTCACTTATTGATGTTGTAAATGTAATTAGATTATCAAGAAGAACCCTAAATACAATAAAGCTTAATTTATTCTGGGCCTTCTTCTATAATTTAATCTGTGTAACTATCGCAACTGGAATATTCCAGCACTGGGGATTTACAATTAATCCAATGATTGGAAGCATCGCTATGAGCTTCTCATCAGTATCAGTAGTTTTATCATCACTTACAATTAATTTCTTTAAGCCAATTAAGATAGAGGCAAAGGAATTATGTAATATAAAGGGAGCATGTGCTCTTGAAAATAATATAGAGAAAGAAGAGAAAGAAAATATGGAAAAGACAGTAATTCAAGTAGAAGGTATGATGTGCAAGATGTGCAAGGCTCATGTTGAAAAGGCCTGCATGAGTGTTTCAGGTACTACTAGCGCAGAGGCTAATTTAGAGGAAAAGAATGTAGTAGTTATGGGTACTGCATCTAAAGATGCCCTAGTAGCTGCCATTAAGGAAGCTGGCTACGAGGCTAAGTAATTTATAATAAATGGATGAAGGGAAGCACTATGCTTCCTTTTTTCTATTTAGGTAAAAATTATAGGGATATGATGATAAAAATGAACATTTTTTGTTTGTAAAGTTAACTATACCTCACAAGCTATTGAATTTTTTAGTTTTTTATGTATAATTACTTATTGAAATGTCAAATAAAGGGAGTTGAAACAAGTGAATTTATATTCTATTTTAACATTTTTAGCAGAGACTACACCTACTGCGACTGAGGCACCAGCACCAGCAACAGGGGATGGCTTAACAATGCTAGAGCAATTTTTAGACAGATGTGTTAATTGGTTATCTACAGTTGGTATTAGAATTGTAATTGCCATTATCCTTATGTTTATTGGCTTTAAGATTGTTAACACATTCTCAAGAAAGCTTGCCAATAAGCTATCAAAGAAGAATGCTGATGTTACAATCTCTAAGGTATTAGTAAGCTCACTAAAGATATCATTAAAAGCAATAATTATTTTATTCCTTGTTGGTTATGTCGGAATTCAAACCGCATCCTTATCTGCAGTAATTGCATCTTTAGGTGTTGGTATTTCACTAGCTGTTCAAGGCACATTATCTAACTTTGCTGGTGGCATAATTATTATAATTATGAGACCTTTCAAAATTGGAGACTTTATTACTTCAAATGGTCAAGCAGGTACAGTTGAGGACATTAAGCTTTTCTATACTCATGTAGTTACTCCAGATAACAAGATGATTTATATTCCAAATGGTACATTAGCAAATAATGTAATTGTCAATAATTCTGTTAAGGAGACAAGAAGAGTTGATGTTACTATGTCAGTTGCATACGATACTGATATCGCTCTTGCTAAGAACCTAATTAATAAGGTATTTGAGGCAAATACTTTAATTCTTAAGGAGCCAGCACCATTTGTAGACGTAAACAACTATGGCTCATCATCAATTGATTTAGTATGTAGAGCTTGGTGCCAAAATTCAGATTATTGGACTGTATACTTCTACTTAATGAACCAAATTAAGGCTGAGTTCGATAATGCTGGTATCGAAATTCCTTTCGATCAATTAGATGTAAATCTAAAAAAGTAAATGATTAGTCCCATTTGGGACTTTTCTTTTTGCCTTAATTTTTATATAATCCATTTAGGACGGTGATTTTAATGAGAGAAAATTGGAAGGCAGGAAATATGCTATACCCAGTACCAGCAGTTATGGTAAGCTGTGGAGATATGGATAAAAGTAATATAATCACTATAGCGTGGTGTGGTACAATTTGTACAAATCCAGCTATGCTATATATTAGTGTTAGACCTGAAAGATATTCATATGATATTATTAAAAGCACAAAGGAATTTGTTGTAAATTTAGTAAATGATAAAATTACCTATGCCTGTGATTACTGTGGTGTAAAATCAGGTAGAGATGTAGATAAATTTAAGAAAATGAAGCTTACTAAGGAAAAAATGAAATATGTTAAGGCACCTGGTATACTAGAAAGCCCAGTTAATATTGAATGTGTAGTAAAGGATATAATC
>JAHHSW010000174.1 GCA_020024985.1 Anaeroplasmataceae bacterium
AGCGTCCTGTCTTACAACATTTACATTTATGCTTATTTCAAACTTATTATTATTTCCATCATCTATTGTGGCAATAATGGTTGCCTTTCCCTTTTTATGAGGAGTTATGTTTCCATCAGCACCTATTGATAGAATAGCCTCATTTAAAGATTTATAGCTTACCTTATTATAGGTATTATCCTCCATAAAATTAATACTTAGGGTATTAGTTAAGCCATTTTGAATGGAATATATTTTATTTTCCTCATCATATTTAGTGTTTTGTCCAGATATATTGGCTGGCATATCCTTATTAACGCTTATTTTATGAGATATTATAACCTTAAATTCCTTAGATATATTTGAATATCCTTCCTTTATATAGATAGTGGCAGCTCCAGGCCTTTTAGGAATAATAAGCCCTGTATTTGAAATAAATATAATATCATTATTTAAGCTTTTAAAGGTAAAATGCTTAATTGTGCTTTCCTTATTAACACTTGGAAATAGCTTTACCAAATCATTTAAATAAATGCTTATAATGCTTGAATCAAGCTTCTCTATTTCATTATTAATATGCTTTACCTCAGCCCTTACATAGACCTCCTTAGCTAATACATTTTTAATGGTTATATTTATTATGATGCTATATTTCTCTTCTAATAGCTTATCTATTTGAGGAGCACTATCAATAATTTTTGGAGTAAGGATAATTTGGGAATTACCCTCATAAATTCCGAGTATTTCAATACTATTATCTATTAAATTGGCTTTTATATTTTCATTATCAACTTTTATGCTATAGCTATTTCTTAGTGTATCCTGGATTTGTATTTTAGCTTTGTCCTTTACATTTAGCTTTACCTCCTTATTATCCACATTAAAGGAATCTATAGAGTAAATGACAAATTCCTTATTTGAAAATCCATCTAAATGAATAGCTATTTCGTGCCTTCCAGAGGAAGTAAAGCAAATCATATTATTTTTTATTTTAGCTCCAGTGTCAGCACTAAAGCTAAGCTCTAGCTTTGCATCAATAAGCTTATTTTTAGGGTCATAGGCCTTATAGCTTATAAGTGATAAAAGGTTTATTTCCTTATCATTTTCCTGGACTAATTTATTATTATCTACAAATATTTCATAGTGATCTAATATAACCCTATTACCATTTACGTCAGTGATTATTTTATTAGGTATGCTAGCTACCAAAAGGCTCTTTTTAATACCATTGACAATAATATCAATATTTACAGGTGAGCTACTAGGCCTTAGTGCGGTTATTACACCATTATTATCCACACTAATAAGGCTTTCATCTGAGCTTTTAAAGCTTATTGACTCCATTAGTGAATATTCATTTGGTAGGGCTCTTAGCTTAAGCTTATGGCTTTTACCAACGATAAGTTCACTAATAGGATTTATGATTTCAAAGTCTGTTAATGGTGGTGCAGCTAAGACGTTTATAGTAAGCTTAGCCTTAATGCTAGGATTGTCTAAGGATATTATTAAGGTAGTAGTACCTGCTTTTTCTGCAATAACTTGGCTTTTATCAATGCTTACAATATCATTAGCTCCAAGAATAGTGTAGCTTTTTAATTGCATAGTAAAGTGACTTACCTCACCTGTAAGCTGGTCTTTGTTTTCCATAGTGGCAGTAATGGTAGGTGTTATAATTTGACCAGGATACATATTTAGGGAGCTATCGTTAATTTTTATAATATTAGTAGTAATATTAGAGACAATTTTAAATCTAATCTCCTTTTTAAAATTACCATCCTTAGTAGAAACAAATATAGCTACTGGCTTACTGCTTAGCTTTAAGGGAGTGAAATTTCCTTTCTCCCCTACCTCTAATACATCAGGTCTTTCAGCCTCGAAGGTAATATGGGGATTCGTTACATTTTTAGGTATAAACCTGTATTTAATTGAATAGCTTATGCCCTTAAATAGGGTGTAGGAATTATTTTCCTCATCAAAAATAGGGTTTGGATTATTTAAATCAGCAGCTATAACCCTTGTTTCAATATTAGTAACAGCGACATCAGTTACTGTAAACTCTATTTCATCATTAATATTAGGATAATCCTTATTAGCTACTTTAATTTTAACACTTCCACTTTTATAAAAGTAGACAATACCATTATCATCACAGCTAGCTATGTCAGGATTTAATGAGTTATAGATATATGATTGAAAGCTAGAATTTTCTGGAATTGTTTTAATATTAAGCTTTAGCTTTTCATTAGGATGAGCTTCAAGCTCCTCAGGATTATCCTTGTTTGTAATTTGAACCTCAGTTGGCTCAATAAGTGCTGCCTGATCTCCCTTTACACCATTGATTAAGCCAGCAAAAAAATTACCATCAGTAGAGGAGTGGCTGCTTGAGGCTTGTCCATTTTGACATGATTCTATGATTAGCACTAGAGCACAAGCAAGATATAAAATTAAAAAAATGATTCTTGTAATTTTAAATTTTTTACTATGCATATATGTATTCTCCATTTAAACTGTTTTAATTTATATAAATATTATATATCTAAATATTATATATCTAAAAGTAGGACATTAGGACATTTTATGAGGAAAAGTGTCAATATTGTTAATATTTAAATAAAAATTATAAAATCTTTAATAATGAAAGGAGTAATTA
>JAHHSW010000175.1 GCA_020024985.1 Anaeroplasmataceae bacterium
TTATATGGCTTTTCAGGCTCATGCTTTCCTCTTAAAATCATTTCATATTTGATATTATTAGGATCTCTAAGCTTTATATCCTCTAAAAGAGCTAATATATCAGCTTGCATTTGAGCATTCTTTCTTTTAGAAAGATTTATGATTATAAATACAATTGCTACTATTGCTGCTAAAATAAATATTAGCAGTAATAAAAATAGAATTCTTTCCTTCATAGGCTATCTCCTCTTTGCCAAATAAATTATAAATAAAATAAACAAAATGGAATAAACAATAACTGCTAGCATAATGAAGCCCATGGAGATATACATCATCATATCTATCTCCATTACCGCTCCAAAAATTAATAGGATACCTCCTATAAGCATACATATAAAGCCTAGGATTAAAAATAACAATAATATTACTTTATTCTTCCCTGCCATCATGTACACCCTTGTTGATTATATCCTCTACATATAAACCAACCTCAGTTGTATTCTTTCCAACATAGAAGGAAGGCTCAATTGGCTTATGGTAAATTACCTTAACAACCTTTCTTTGCCATTTCTTTTTCTTAGAAATTTGAGCACTACCAACAATACTTACTGGAAGTATTAGGGCATTACTCTTCATTGCTAGCTTATAAGAGCCAGCTCTTAAATTAACCATTTCCTCATTATCACGGCTCTTAATTCCACCCTCTGGGAAAATAATTATATTCCAGCCATTTTTACATTTCTTTATTGAGCTTACCATAGTTCTAGCAGCCTCTCTATCGTTATCTCTATCAATAGGGATTGCGCCATAAACCTCAGCTACAAGCCTCATAAAATAATTTTTAAATAGGCTCTTCTTACCAATTGCGGTTACTAATCTATTTAGGCTTAAATAAATTAATACTGGGTCCATATTACTCTTATGGTTTGCGTAAACCACAAAGGTCTTATCAGTTGGAATATTTTCCTTACCCTCAACAACTAGCTTAATATTTAAATACCATAATGAAAGCTGACACGCATTTCTTAAAATGAAATGTCTAGGCTTATGCATTGGGTCCTTCTTTGGACAGGTCCATAAAAAGATTAATGCAAATATTAATAGAGTTACTATAGCTAAAAGCATTCCTACTGGTACCCATAAAAATAAATACCATAATGATAGAGGAATAAGGGTTAATAAATAGCTATATATTCCCGTTAAAATTAAAAATAAAATTAAGAAAAACATAATACTACCTCAATTGCTTTCTTAAGAATTTTGTATACCTTACAAGCTCAGTTTCATTTTCCCAAGCTAAATCATACTTAGAATAGTCAATCTTAGGGAAGTATCTATTTCCCTCATGCTTGCCCTTAACAAATGAGATATACAAGGCATCTGCATATGGTAGGCATAGGCTATAAATAGTAGATCCTCCTACTACCCAAATGTCCTCCTTAAACTCCTTAATAAAAGGAATTAAATCATAAACCATTTTTACGCCGTCAATTACTAGGCTTTTATCAATGGTTGCGACATATATTTTTCCATATGGTAAAGGCTTATCCTTATAATAGCCCTTTAATGAATAATAGGTTGTATCACCCATTATTACAGTTTGGCCCTTAGTTTTTTTCTTGTAATAGATTAGGTCCTCCTTAATATGCCAAGGAATTAAATCATCCTTACCAATTAAATTGTCCTCATCCATTGCCCAAATCATGTTTATCATATTATACTGCAACCTTTCCCTTAATACCCTTATGAGGATTATAGCCCTCTAGAGTAAAGTCATCATACTTAAAATCATAAATGCTTTTAACATTTGGATTAATAAGCATTCTAGGAAGCTCTCTTGGCTCTCTAGAAAGCTGTAAATGAATTTGATCTAGGTGATTTAAATAAATATGAGCATCACCAATTGTATGAACAAATGTACCAGGCTCTAATCCACAAACCTGAGCAATCATCATTGTAAATAATGAATAAGATGCAATATTAAATGGAACACCTAAAAATACATCTGCTGATCTTTGATATAGCTGGCATGATAGCTTACCATCATTCACATAAAATTGCATGAAGCAGTGACATGGAGGTAAAGCCATATCCTTAATTTCAGCTGGATTCCAAGCAGATATAATAAGTCTTCTGCTGGTTGGATTAGTTTTAATTTCATTAATTAGCCATTCAAGCTGATCAACTCCACCAAAATCTCTCCATTGCTTACCATATACAGGTCCAAGCTTACCCCATTTTTCAGCAAACTCATCACTTTCCTTAACCTTTAAAGCGAATTCCTCAATGCTTTCGCCCTGATACTCGCTACTCTTCTTATAGGTTGCATATGGCCAATCATTCCAAATTCTTACATCATTATCTACTAAATACTTAATATTAGTGTCTCCACTAATAAACCATAGTAGCTCATGAATAATACTCTTTAAATGTACTCTTTTTGTAGTTAAAAGAGGGAAACCCTTAGATAAATCAAATCTCATTTGATATCCAAAGTAGGAAATAGTACCTGTACCAGTTCTATCATCCTTTTTACTACCATTTTCTAAAATGGTTTTACATAAATCTAAATATTGCTTCATTCTATCACCTAGTAACCTTTTTATTTTTCTATAAATCCTAGCTTAAGATTCATATGAATATGGGT
>JAHHSW010000176.1 GCA_020024985.1 Anaeroplasmataceae bacterium
ATACTTTTTTCACCCTTATAATTCTATTTAATTAATTTATTATATCAATAAATATAAGGCCGTTCAATTAAATTTTTAATTATATACATTTTCACTCATATCCTGCTACAGTAGGCACCTTAGCTACCTAAGCTCTCTAGCTCCTTTGCATATTCACTATCTTCTATTCTTAATATAGTTTCTATGCTTTTATTATGAATAAACGGATTAAGGCTTCCATACCATATTATCTTACTGTCTATTATGATCATATCTGCAGGAGCATCCCTCTTGATGAGCTTAGCCTTATCTGGTATTGCTATATCCTTATTAGTAATAATAGTTATATTGGTATCTATATTTAAATAATTATCTAATATTTCCTTATTATATAAATTAACAAGTAATGACATTTTCTTAGAGTATTCAATATCCTCAAATAGCTTTTCCTTATATGTATTATTAGAATAGATTAGCTCATTTCTCTTATCCTTATTGATAATTGAATATCCTAGCTTTTGGTATTTAAGAAGCCTTGCCTTAAACATTCCACATAGGCTGCCTACCTTTATATCTACAAAGTCATATACCATTACTCTTCTCTTACCTACACAAAGCCTTTCTATTCTACCTGTAAATTGCTGAACAAGGCCCTCCCATTTAATTGGCATAGCTAGGAATAGTGTATCTAGAGTTTCTAAGTCAAAGCCCTCACCTAAATATTGACCTGTAGAAATTATAATATACTTTCTTTTTAGCTTTGTTAATCCCTCATTAAATTTTAGCTTTTCCTCCTTGCTATATTCCCCAGCAATAGCATAGACATTACTACATAATTTACTTAGCCTTTCATATAAAAGCTTTATATGATCAACTCTTTTAGTTAGAATTAATATTCCTCTACTATTCTCATATTCTATTAAAGCATTTTCTATTATTAATGAGTTTCTATCATCATCTAAAGCTAATTCCTTCATTAAATCAGAATTATTTTTTATCACCTCATCCTGAGATTTAAATTTAGTAAATACTACTCTTAGCTCTCTTTTAATGCTTTCATTATAGCTAGAGCTCATCTCATATCTTATTGGTCCAATTGCTTTAAATATTATCTTTTCAAGCTTATCTGATCTTTTAGGTGTAGCAGTTAAGCCATATAGATATCTAGCATTGAACATTCTTATTATTCTTTCACTTTCTCTACTAGCTATATGATGAGCTTCATCAACTAAAATTACATCATATGAGCTAAAAACAGAGGCATTTTCAACTGATCTAATCATGGCTACATCAATAATTCCACTAAGCTTATGTTTGCTGCTAGTGTAATAGCCACACTCTATTTCACTGCCATCCTTGTATATGGTTAAAAACTGCTTAATTCTCTCACGCCACTGGTCTAATAGATTAGTTTTTTCAACTAGAATAAGTGTTCTTTTATGAAGCAATGATATTATATTAAGCCCCATTACAGTTTTACCACTACCTGTAGGTGCAACTAAAACTCCATTATCATAATCTATTATTGTTCCAACCGCATCCTTTTGGTTTTCTCTTAGTTCACCATTAAATATAACCTCAATATCAGTTCCGCAGGCTCTTTCATCTATAAGCTTATATTTAAGCCCAATTCCCTCTAAGCATTCAATTAAATTATCTAATACTCCTCTAGGTAGACTAATATAAGATGAGTCCTCCTTATATAGCGCTATTATTCTACTAATTCCATAGGTAGATATTCTTTTAGCCTGCTTATCATAAAATTCAGGATTATGAATAACTCCTAATCTTCTTATAAAGGATAAGGCCTTATTAGATAAGCCATCCTTAGCTATAAATATTTCATTTCTTACTAATATATTTAATGAATTATTAAAATCTATAGGCTTTAAATTTAATTTTTTAACAAGCTTTGGGCTACTTTCTAGCTCCTCATGAGTCTTATTAGCCTCTAATAGTATTGTAGCAAGCTTTAAATCACTGACCTTATTTACCTTACTTAAGGTGTCTATTTGATTTGGATATGGATTAAAGCTATCATCAACTAGCATAGTAGTTCTATTAATAGCAACTGAATTCCCCTCAAGTGGTAATGCTATTAGGCTTCCATAGCCATCCTTAGCTATAACATCCTGAGCTGGAAAGAATCTATCGTATGAACTAAATTTAATGCTAGAATTATTATTTATTGTACTAGTTAATATATAATCTCCAAGAATTCTAGCATCCCTGCCCTTTACACTATTTTCAAAGAAAATCCAAACATGTGCTCCCTTGCCTGATTGTGATATTTCAATTATAGAATCTATATTCAGCTTATCACATTCTCTTTTATAGGCTACTGCAGCCTCCTTAAAGCCTTCATCATCAAAATCAATTGCTAAAAAGTAGCATCTATTTCCTTCAACCATTGGATATATACCAATAGCTTTATTATTTTTAACATCATTATTACTTCTTAAATGCTCAAAGTAAACCTCACGAGTTAATGAAGCACCCTTAAAAAGACCACACCCCTTACAATGCGTATTATAAATATCACAGCCTGGCTTAAATTTATTTTGACATACCTTACTATAGCCCTTTTTACCATTGCTGATATATTTTAATGAATATACATCCTCACGTCCTCTAAAAT
>JAHHSW010000177.1 GCA_020024985.1 Anaeroplasmataceae bacterium
TTAATAGCACCCTCAAGCTCTACCTCCATTGAAACGCCCTTAACAACCACGCCGCTTTCAACAAAGGCTTACTTATATTCATTTTCATTTATCTCAGTTTCATTCTTAACAGAAATATATGAATTATCTCCATACATAACCTTAAGCTCAAGTTCTACCTCGTCTCCTTCATCCTCTCGCTCACCCTCTAGGGCTCTTTCAATACCATCTATAATGATTATACCCTCAATTTCAACTGAGGTATTACTCTTTTCCTCATTATAGTAGGCAAGATATGAGCTAGTATGAACCTCATTATCCTTAAATAGGATTTCCAGCTTATACTTATAATTACTATAATTACTATCCTTATTAATTAAGTAATTAATAGTAACCTCATCCTTATCCATAAATATAGAGGTTGTATATAAATACTTATTAACCTCCTTAGCTATACTATCGTATTCCTCGTTAGTAAAGCTATAGCTCATTAATTTAGGCTGGTTAGTATCTACTTCACCTACTATATTTCCAAGAGCTATTATCTCACGGGATAATACCTCCTCCTTCTTGCTAACAACTAATTCAGAGCTAATCGCTCCATTCCCTATACCCTTAGGGAAAAGGAATAATAGACTTATAACTAAAATTAAGCTACTAAGTGCTAGAGCTAATGGAAGGAAAATCCTATGAGTACTTCTTTTAGGTACGGCTATTACTCTATGATCTACTCTATCTAATATTTCATTAGTATGATCCTTTAATTCCATATTATTATAGCCATCCTTAAGCATTCTTTTTAATTCAGATTTTCTCATTATCTCTCCACCTCCTCCTTTAGCTTTTTCATAGTTCTATTGTATCTCCATAGAACTGTACCAAGTGGCATTTCTAATATCTTAGCGATATCAGAAAACTTATAATCTAATAATACATGGTATACTACAATTTCTCTATCTGTTTGATCCTTGATTAAATTTAATATCTCCTCTACCCTCTTATCCATTAGTGGAGTGTTTTTATTTTCCTCATCAGGAAGATAGGTGAATATTTCATCATCATGAATCTCTCTTTTATTTCTATTATAGAGATTAATACTTTTATTCCTAGCAATGGTAGTTAGGTAGCCGTAAATATTAGTTCCTAGCTTAAAAGAATCGATATTATTCAAAAATGCTACATAGGTGTCCTGCATTATATCCTCACTTTCCTCATGACTTTTTAAAATACTGTATGCAGTAAAATAAATTTGTTTAGAGGTTTCCTTATAAAAGCTTTGGAAATTAGCATAATTATTACACTTAAATTCCTCTATGTATTTATTTAAATCCATCAGGCTACCTCCTTACATTAATATAACAATCACCCATTAGCTTTTATTGGTAATTATTAAAATTTTTTTAATTTCTTAATTTTTTAAGCATTATACTATCATTGTACCATAGCATATAAAATATAAAAACCCCAATAACCTAAGTCATTGGGGATATATATTAATTAATTTCTAAAGAATCGGGCTCTATTCTTTTTAAAGCTCTCTTGAACTGAATTGAGAATAACATTACTGTAAATGTTACAGCAATAACATCCGCAATTGGTTCTGCCATAAATACTGCCATAGCCTTATCCTTACTAAAAATCATAGGTAGTAAATAGATAAATGGTAATAATAAGACAAACTTACGTACTACAGCTACTATGATAGATGAAACTGTTTCACCAATTGAAACAAAGGTCATCTGACAGGCAGTTTGAGTACCAAAGATAAGCATTACTGCAAAGTATACCCTTAATGGCTTAATTGAATAGCCAATTAGCTCCTCTGATGTTGTAAACATATGAGCGTACATATTAGGGAAAACCATTACAGTTAGCCATAGTAGGGTTGAATAGGCTACACAGGTAACTAATAAAAGCTTAAAGCATTTTTTAACCCTATCTGGGTTATGAGCTCCATAATTATAGCTACTAATTGGCTGGGCACCCTGGCAAATTCCCTGAAGTGGTAATAGGGCAAACTGAGTAAGAGATGAAATAATAGTCATAGCTCCTACTGCTAAATCTCCTCCATAAGCCTTTAATGAGGAATTAAAGCAAACAATAATTATACTTTCACTGCTTTGCATAACAAAGGTAGATAGGCCTAGGGCAACACAAGGAAGCATAATTTTAGGGCTTACAAAGAAATTTTTAGCCCTTAGCCTTAAAATTGTCTTCTTAGAGAAGGCTAGGAAGCATAATACCCAAATGGTTGAGCAAAGCTGAGAAATAACAGTTGCTAGGGCTGCACCCTCTACCCCCATGTTTAAAGCAAAAATAAAGATCGGGTCTAAAACAATATTTATAATAGCACCAATTAAAACACTTAGCATACTAGTTCTAGTAAAGCCCTCTGCGGTGATAAAGGCATTCATACCTAGAGTAAGCTCAACAAATAAGGTACCTATAGCATATATATTCATATACCTAACGGCATACTCAATAGTATTTTCTGTTGCACCAAAGGTCATTAAAAGTGGCCTATTAAATAAAAGTAAAATTAAGGTAAGCGTTAGTGATATAACTATTTGTAGGGTAAATGAGCCACCTAGTGATTTAAATTATATTTTTCACATACT
>JAHHSW010000178.1 GCA_020024985.1 Anaeroplasmataceae bacterium
ACATTGTACTAATTCTTAATTTCAATAAGCTCTGGAATCTTTTTAAAGGCTCTTCCATCAAATGGAGAAAATAATCCAGCATTACTTAAGGTTCTAATATAGCCATCATCATCCCTTACATCAACTATCACATCTAAAAGCTGATTCAAACCATAATTTAAATTATCACTAGCACTAATATATAGCTCTAGGGCTGGAATTAAGGAAACGGCATAGCTAATATAATAGCCAGCATTTTCTAAAGCAACGTACTTCCAATAATCAGTAAGCTCAAAGCCATATAGCACCTTAAGCTCAGCATATGGTAAATATCTACTACATATATCAATAAAAATATTATCGTAAGCATTTGGATCAACTATATTATTTTCATAAACATATAGCTCAAAATCATTAACTATAGTAGAAAGTAAAATATTTGATAAATATTTATTTAATAAATAGGTCCTAATCGCATTAGTTACGATGCTAGCCTCACCAGTTTCTTGCTCAAGGAAGGCTAAAAATACTAATTCATTACCCTGACTTTGAGTTTCTGCTAAATCAAATGATCCTGACCAGCCATCATTTTCCTTGTAGGCAAAGTAATGTCCATACTCATGAACAACAGTCATTATATCCATATAGTCTGGTCCAAAATAAACTGCTGGAGAATCTACATTATATAAATAGGTTGTATAAGCACCATTTAAAGCATTCTTCTCATTAGAAAAATAATAATAGCCATGGTCAAATAGCTCCTCATAATTTAAGTAATAGCTACCTCCAACATACTCACTATATTTATCTAAAAGGGTTGTATCAGAAATAAAAGGAGTTGTTAAAATATGAGCCATTCTTCCATAATACTTTTTACTTATATTAGCTTCAATATTAGAAAATAGCTCAGCTGATTCCTTTAGCTCAGGCACAACATATTTTTTAACAAATTCATTAAAGCTTTTAATATAGCTAGGATCATATTCTCTACCATATATTTCATCATAGGAATAGTATAAATAATTCTTATAGCCTGCAAGCTTTGCCATCTTATTATAGCTTGAAACTACCTTACTATAATAATTACCTGCCTCCTTAAGCATTTTCTTATCATCTAAAGCTCTATATTCAACTAGAAGCTTTTCAACCTCACCATTTAGGGTATAAAATTCAGCATCATATTTTTTATCAAGGCTATTAGCTATTTCTTCATCTGTCATGTTTGGGAAAAATGAAGCCTTATAAGCTGATTTTGAAGCCTTTAATAAAAAATCATTATTCCAATTAAATAAATTAGTTAAATGAGTCTGAAGCCTAAGATAATTATTATCATGAGTTCTACTTTGGCTTATAGAGGTTTCTAGGTTCTCTAGATTCATGTAGGTAGCAATGTCCTCCATGTATTTATTAATTTTACGGTATTTATCAATTATCTCAGTAAATTTATTGTCCTCATCTAATAAATTATAGACCTCGTCCATGGTTTGCTTAATGGCCTCATAGCTACCCTCCTTATATTCATAGGCTAAGCTATGACCAAGCTTTGATGTAGGCTCCTGGTTATTTAAATTAAAGCTTAGCATACAGCCTGATAAAGTAAAAGCTAAAGCCAAGCTAGCACCAAGGGCTAGAATTCCTTTTTTCATTAAAATTTTACCTCTTTTAATACATATTTTTTATTTCCACAGCCAATTTTATAAGCACTCTCAATTGTTCTTAAGCCATTTCTGCTTTCTATTCTTTCAATTAGATGGTCCTTTCCCTTATCATTAGAGCTATAGACTAAATCTATACAGGCCTCATCTATTGCTACAGGATCTAAGGAAGCTAAAACCCCTATATCCTCCATACATGGGTCCTCTGCAACGCTACAGCAATCACAGTCTACACTCATATTCTCCATTACATTTATATAAGCAATGTTGCCCTCCTTAAAGAAATCAATTATAGATTTAGCGGCATCAGCCATAGAATCTAAGAAAAGATCTCTATCCTGAGTCCATTTCTTACTAGGCTCACCTGCTCCATGAATATAGGCCTTTCCATATGATGAGGCTAAGCCAATAGAAAGCTGCTTAAGAGCTCCACCATAGCCTCCCATTGGATGACCCTTAAAGTGAGAAAGCACTAATAAGGAATCATAATTTATAATATCCTTACCAACATAATTCTTCTTTATAGTTACTCCATCCTTAATATCTAAGCATAAATCTGGTCCCTCAGCATCTAAAATATCTACCTTAAACTCATCAGTAAAGCCATGAGCTTGCATAGTTTTGTAGTGCTTTTTAGTTGTATTTCTGCCTCCATCATAGGCAGTATTACATTCACAAACTGTCCCACCTACATAATTAACTATATCAGTCCAATATTCCGGCCCTAAAAAATTTTGATTTCCAGGCTCACCTGAATGTAGCTTCACACCTACATTACCCTTAAGCTTAATTCCTAAGCATTTATATAAGGCTAAAATAGAATCCTTACTTATCTCTCTAGTAAAATAAACGATAGGATTATCCATAAAAACCACCTCTTAGAAAAATTATAGCATTATTAATAATAAATGACAATAAAGGAGAGGTTAAAACCT
>JAHHSW010000179.1 GCA_020024985.1 Anaeroplasmataceae bacterium
GGTACAAAGCCAAGCTTTAAATCCTTAGCTACTGGGCAACCAAAAATGAAGCCACGAGCCTCAGGACCTGCTATAACAGTTGCTCCAACCCTTTTAGCAAATTCCTCTATTTGTTCAATCGCATATGAGAAGGCCTCCCCATCCTCAATAAGCGGTGTAATATCTCTAAATATAATTCCCTTTTTTGGGAAATCTACTACATTTGCAATGTATTTTTTTAATTCCATTGTTAGTCCCTCCAAAATTAATTCATATAAAATAATTATACCATATTTTTGGCTTAGTACATAGGAATTACACAAAATTCAGTCAAAAAACATAGATTTCTAGGAATTTTGTTAATAATATATATTATTAACCTTACATAAATTTGCAAATAATCTTGCTAATTTATTTTAAATCCTATTCTTTAAAAAGCCCTAGCAATATGGTAAAATATCTACAGGTGATGTTTATGAAGCCATTAGCTTTTAGAGTTAGACCTAAGGAATTTAAGGATATCGTAGGTCAGGATCATTTAGTAGGCCCTAAGGGTGTTATTACTAAAATGATAAATCAAAATACAATATTTTCAATGATATTATATGGTCCTGCAGGATGTGGTAAAACCTCTATTGCAGAAATAATATCCTCTCTTTATCCACTATCAAGCTTCTCATTTAATGCCTCTACTGATTCTAAGGCCAAGCTTAAGGATATTGCTGATAGTGCAAAATTCTATGAAAACACTATTTGTGTAATCGATGAGATTCATAGAATGAAAAGAGATGTTCAGGACTTTTTGCTTCCCTATGTAGAAAGTGGAGCCCTAACCATTATTGGTCTTACAACTGAAAATCCATATCGTTCAATTAACCCTGCGGTTAGAAGCAGATGTCATATTTATAGAATGAATGAAATTACTGAGCCTGATGTTATTAAGCTTTTAAAGAATACTATTCAAAGTGAAAAGCTTAAGCCAATGAGCGATGATATTTTAGAGTATATAGCTACTGCTTCCTCTTGTGAAATTCGTTCTGCCTTAAATATGCTAGAAATAGCAAATATGCTAGATGATGATGAGCTTAATTTAGAGGGTGTTAAAAAGCTTATTGGTAAAAAGGTTATTAGAATAGATGAAAAGGGTGAAAACTACTTTGATGTAGCCTCTGCTATGATTAAATCAATTAGAGGAAGTGACCCTGATGCAGCCCTACACTATCTAGCAAGGCTTTTACAAACTGAGGATTTAGAGTTCATTTGTAGAAGGCTTCTTTGCTCAGCCTATGAGGATGTAGGACTTGGTAATCCTAACTGTGGTCCAAGGGTTTATGCCGCAACAAAGGCAGCTCTATCACTAGGACTACCTGAGGCTAGAATTCCACTTGGCTATGCGGTTGTTGATTTAGCTACAAGCCCTAAGAGTAATTCAACCTATTTAGCTATAAATAATGCCCTAGCTGATTTAGAAAATCTAAAATCCATGAGCATTCCACCTCATATTTTAAATAAAGAAATAAAGGGTGGTAAGGTTGAATATAAATATCCACATGACTATCCAAATGGCTATGTTAACCAGCAATATATGCCTGATGAGCTTTTAGGGAAAACCTATTATAATCCTAAGGATACTGGCGCCTATGAGCGTGGAATCAAGGATTTTATGAAGAAATTAAAAAATAACTAAAATAACAGCCCCATAATAATATTATGGGGCCTTAATAATTAAGGGAGTGAAAAATCACTCCCTTTTCTTACTGAATATTCATTTTCTTCATTGCTTCTAAATCAGTTGAAATTAAAACTGGGATAATAATTGGGCTTCTCTTAATTTCCTTATAGATATAATGTGAAACCTCATTCTTTAGGGCTGTCTTATATTCACTCCAGTTAATGAACTTATTAGCTAAATGCTTAGATGAAACTAAGAAGAAAACCTCCTTAATTTTATTAATCATTTCCTCGTTGTCCTTAACGAAGGTAAAGCCTCTAGTTACAACCTCAGGTCCTAAAATAACAGTCTTTGTTCTTGGATTAATATTAGCAGTAATTAAGATAACACCATCATCAGCAAGTAGCTCACGGTCTCTCATTACGACCTCTCCTACATCCTTGAAGGCCTTACCATCAATTAGTACCTCTCCACATGGAACATCACCAGTTATACCAATATATTTACCATCCTCGAAGGTTAAAATATCACCATTATCAGCAATTAATACTCTATCATCCTCATAGCCAATACAGCGAGCTACAATACGTAATGCATATTGGTGACGATATTCACCAATAACAGGAACTACATACTTAGGATTTAAAATATTAATCATCTGCTTAATCTCTTCTCTATTAGCACTAGCTGTTGGTAATAACACCTTAGAGAATTCCTTAACATGGCTAGTTACATGATAAATAATATCAAGTGTTCTTGAGGCCATCTTTTCAGTACCAATATATGGATTAGTTAAAACAACTACTGTATCCTCTGGCTCCATATGAATTAATCTATCAATACCACGAGCCATTCTTTGTAGCATAAAGTAAGGCTCATGACGCTCACCTGTAACTAATACTACTAGATTAGGGT
>JAHHSW010000018.1 GCA_020024985.1 Anaeroplasmataceae bacterium
ATTAATGGCTCTTTTAAAAGCTTATATTTATATATAAATATAAAGCTAAAAATCACCTCTAAAAATTTTTTAAATATTTATTTTTCTACAGCTGTGGATTTATTGTCATAAATATAGAAAATTGCCTATTTCTAGGCACTGACTATAAATATTTAATTAAAGTCCTATAAAGCTTATCATTATTCATAACATAGGAATAATGATTTTCTCCACTAAGCTCCAAAAGGGTTGCATCATTAATTCCATCATATATTTTTAAGGAGTGCTCCTTTTTAACAACATCATCCTCGCCGACAATTATATGAGTAGGAATCTTAATTTTTTTAAGCTCAGCTAGAGTAATATGAGGCTCATTAAGCATTAAAGCACTAAGTGGATTTTTAGTTTTTTCATAATCGAGCCTTGTCTCTATAAGTAGCTCATCCTTAAGCCCATTTGGCTCTAGGTTAGCACCACTAATAATAATTTTCTCAAGCTCTACTCTATTTCTAATAGCCATTAATAAAGCCACTATTCCACCATCAGAAAATCCATAAATAATAGGGCTTTTTATTTTTAAGGCTATTATTAAATTTTCAATATCTAAAGCCATTAAATCATAGGAAAGCCTAACATTTCTACTGCTATTTCCATGGCCTCTAGAGTCAACTAAATAAACCCTATATTTACTAGCTAATTTCCTTGCTACAGCATCATAAATATGATGGCTTTCTCCATTACCATGAAGCATAATAATGGGCTTTCCACTTCCATATTCCTCATAATAAATAGCTATATCATTAACCATTTCTATCATGCTCTTAAGCTCCTCCTTAAGCTCTTTTCATCTACTCTTATCTTTTTTAAATTCTTAGGTAGCATATCATAATCTGAAAATAAAACCCAAACTATGTCCTTAGGTGGATTACTACAATATCCCATTCCATCGGTAAAGATAATTTTATTATCACAATCACTAGAAAAAGCCTTACTAGCCTTAGTAAAATTAGTTCCTCCACCGCCTTTAATTTTTAGCTTATCGATATCCATAGGTGTTCTTATTTCCATAAAATCATACACCTCCTGATCAAAAAAGGCAATACGAAGCCTAGATACCTGAAGTACTGTTTTGCATTCTCTAAGAAAGGCTCTTAATAGTGGCTCATCAATAGAGCCCGAGGTATCAACTAAAATCTCAGTCATACAGGTGGGTATTTCTATTAGATTAGATACCAAGACTCCATCCTCTATTTGAGCATCCTTAAACGAGTAGTCTAAATCTAATCTAGCCCCCTCCTTTAAAATATTTCTCCATTCTATTAGATTACTTTCCTTACCAATTCTACTTACCGTTCTTACTGGGCTTTCTCCAATACCTAGCCCCTCAAAAAAACCACTAAAATCAGCTTTTATTTTCTCTTTAAGCTCTTTTGATAGCTTATCCCTAAGCTCCTTATTTTCATTAAAAATATCACCTTCAGGCTTAATAGTAATATTACCAGCCTCATCTATTTTTGGGGTTAAATCCTTACTATTTTCACCATCACTACTATCCCAGCTACTATGAGAACCAATAGCTATTTCTATAGCCTCATCAAGGTCATCAGGAATAGGAAGCTCTTGATTTTTAAGCTTATTATAGAGTTCCTCAGCCGAATACTCTAAAGCACCATCAATAAATATTAAGCCCTCTGGTGGGATAAAGCCATCTCTCACTAGGAAGGCATTAATAACCGCATCTGTTGCGATATTCCAAAGGTATGCATCCTTATCCTTTCTTCTATTTAGATGATTCAAGGCCATGTGGCTTAGCTCATGAGCTAAAACAAATAGCCTCTCCTCCTCATTAAGGGTCTTAAAAAAAGCCTCACTATATAAAACCTCTACACCATTAGTACAGGCTGTTTCTATATTATTATCCACATTAAAGCTTAAATTAGCAATAACTGGTCTAAATAAGGGAAGCCTATGGCTTAGCCCTTTAAGTAATTTTAAAATATCCATATTACTCTCCAATTACTCCAGCTAAAATAGGGGCTCCATCTGGATTATTTTGAAGCCATAGACTATCAAAATAGCTTAAAAGCTCTGGCTCAAGCCTTCTTACAAAGGCTCTTATAGTATGTAAATATTCTTCATCACATAAGGCTAAGCCCACAACAATCATACTCTTACGAGCTAAATCATATTTCTTTATCTCAGCCATATTATATCTTTCCTCTAGCACATCAGAAATAGATAAAGGATTCTCCTTACAAAAGCTTATAAAATCCTTAGTAATATCACTACCTACTAATGATCTAATCATCATAGGCTTACCAGTCTTAAAAAGTATTCGGCTAGCAAGCTCCCATTTTCTAGGATCAGCATTAGGCTTTTCACCAGTATATGGAGTACGTAATGCACTATCTCCCCTGCTTTGAATATAGGCAATAACAGCTGGATGAATTTTAGGATGAGGCTTCATCTCCTTTTCATAAGGCAAATAGCTTTCCTCCCTGTCCTCCATTGCCCATTTTAGCCAGGACTTAGCAGTTGTCCTTATATAAATATGAGCAAATCTATTAAACAATGGCTCTACTAAGGTATTTGCAGCCATGCTATCCTCTAAATCATTTCCAGCAGCAACAATTCTAACATTATCAGGAAGCCTCCAAATACCATTAACCTCCTTGTTAAGGACAATATTAAAGGCCATTCCCTGAATCGAATGAAGGGCATTAGTAATCTCATCTAAGAAAAGAATATGTATACGCTCTGGATGCTTTTCACATTTCTCCATAATTCTTTTATACCAGGTTGGTGGAATATCAATCATTTCCCCAGTATTTGAATTATAGGCACTCTTTCCATTTAAGCTTTCAGGAGTAGCATTACGTAAATAAATAATCTCACAATCCGGGTCAATTGCCTTTATACGAGCACTTTTTCCATCACTTGATTTACCATGAAGGAATACTGCTACATCACTTAAAATGGCCCCTCTTATCATTTCATCCTCATTAGCTCCACTAAAGCTAAAGCCATAGGGTGTCAAATTCTTTTTAGGCTGAGCCTTAGACTTCTGCTTAGGCTTAGCTTTTAAAGAAATTGTCTTAATCTCATCACTAAAATAAAAATCAAAATATTTCATTATATCAGAATCATTAAAATAGCCAGTATAGCCTGAGGTATGATTGAATGGAACACCTGTCATAATCGCCCTTTTAGTAAAGCAGGTATTAGAAAATTTATCAACAATCCATCTAATTGGTTCAACTCTAACCCAGTAATAGGCATCATTTTTAGGTGATGAGGAATCACTTAAGGGAGCTAAATTTAAGCTATGAGCTTGAAGCCTAACATACCTTGCCCCACTAAGCTCATACTCGGTAAGGCTTATTGGTAAAAAGGGCTTATTATCCATATCCTGATTCTTTTTAGGATCATTAATTGTATAAGACTTCCCGGTCCTATTTAAGGCCCCTAAAGTAAATAGGCTTTCTAGCATTGCAGCTTGATTACCAATCTCAATAGTCTGAGGAAACTCTCCATATTCAATTTCCATATAGTCATAACCACCATCTAATATAACAGTATATTTATCAAAATCCTTTATATTGGCTGTTGGTCTTATACAGTACTTAGAATAATCACATCTTTCTGCCTTAGGAATACCAGGAGTTCCAATATCATCAATATAATAAACACTAGGTGGAATACCAATGGCCTTTTTGTCCCTAAGCCAATAAAAGGCACCCATATCAGTTACCTTTCCACCGAGTAATATACAAAAATCGGTTCCCTGACAGGATATACCAAAGGTACGTAGGGAACGTAGGCTTCTTAGTGAGGAGCCTATCTCCTCTAATGTTAAAAGATTAAAATATGACATAATAAGCTTCTCCCTTCCAATTTTAATTTACTACAATACCTAAATAGCCTTATAATAAATTTTCGCAACCAAATTAAAAAGGGATATGCCAAAAAAAGTATATCCCTTCATTACAAATTTTAATAGCTTCCAACCTTTTCTTTTACAAACCTGAATTGCTTAATAATCCAAGGTACACAATTTTGGAAGAACTTAATTAATGGGGCTGAAATTAAGCATAGCATTACTAAGAAAATCTTACCAGCTAAATCAAGGTCATGAATTACTCCACCCTTAATAGATATAAGATCGTTAGCTCCAAACTTAAAGTCAGTTTTAACTCCACCTATAATTAAATAGCCATCACTACTCTTATGTGGATTTAAATTAGGCTCTGAGCTTTCATATTCAGTATAGTAACCATTTATAATATACTTACCATCCTTAGTTGTTTCAATAGTTGGGGCAGTGAATTTATTATTTAACTGACCAGTCTTTAATAAATCCTTCTTTTCACCATTTAAGTATAAGCTATATGATGAAGCATTATCATCAACATTAATAATTAGATTATTAATATTAATAGCCTTACCAGACTTATCCTTATATTGAGTAAAGCCCTTACTCTTTAAATTCAAGAAGCGGTAATTCTCTACAAGCTCATCATCAACATAAACCTTATCATCATCCTCAACATAGGTAACATTCTTACTTACACCATCGTCCTCATACTTTAATGTATAAGCATTCTTCTCAGTAGCGTCCTCAGCTGTACCTGGAATTGAGCTATACTTTCCATATAAAGTAAATACTGAATAGGTTGTATCAGTAGCATCTAAATAAATAGTATCCTTACCATTCTTAGTAGAGATAGATACATGTGGTAGCTTAACCTTATAAGGCTTATCAGTTAATACATCACCATTTGAGGTAGTAGGATAAATAGGCTTACCATTGATTAATAAAATATAATCTCCAGTTCCTTCCTCCTTACCAATTGATAGCTCAAAGTCTCTGATATCCTCAAATACATAGCCCTTAGGTATCTTATATTTATACTTATTAGATTGAACACCATTAATTACATATTCATCATTTTTGCTAGTTACAGTTGGCATAACCTTAAACTGTCTTATTCCATCATCATTTTGATCAACATTACCATACTTTATAGAATAATCATAATATGGACTATTCTTTTCTAGCTTGATTTTTACAGGAATTCTAGTGTTATCATCTGGCTTATAATATACTAAGCCCTTCTCATCAATAATAAGCTTAGATTCAAAATCATCATTATAGGCAATATTATTATTTTCAACCTTATAGCCTGCAAAATAAATCTTACCATTGGCTGCATAAGATAGCTCAGGAATCTTAACTAATGTATCAGTCTTCTTAAGACTTACACCATCATTAATTGCATAATATAGCTTTCCATCCTTCTCATCCCTTACAGCAGTAAGCTGATAATTCTTAGTATTAATATTAGCCTGCTGAGAGGTTACCTTACCATCTACAACAAAGAAATTTGCCTTACTTAATTCAATAGATGGATATTTACTGATAGTCTCTATTTCAATACGATTAGATGTATATTCAGCAAAAGGTAAAATAGGACGAATTTCTAGATATTGTGGCAGCATAATTACTGCAAACACAGCTAGTGAATAGCATAGCGTACATAGACCCTTTTTAATACCATTATATGGCCTACATGCCTTAAATAATACCATTAGACAGGTATGAGTAGCCGCAATAACGATAATTGTATTTCTGCTTATTACATCAAGCGATAGGGCCTCATAGCAGCTAAATACTAATATCGATATAACCAAAATGGTGAGCGCTCCTGGGAGAGCTTCCTTGAGTACGTTATACAAGAATCTACCCTTAACGGTTTCATTATTAGGCTCCCAAACTAAATATAGGGAAGGAAGACCTATCGCTAGGGTTTCAATTAAAATAAGCTGATTAGTAGAAATTGGATATTGTCCACTAATTAAAGCCTGAATTGCTAGGAATAACGAGAAAATAGTCTTAGTTAAGAATAATGATGATACAGTAGTTACATTATTAATAACACGTCTACCCTCACTTACAACATAAGGCATTGAATCAAAGTTTGAATCTACTAAAACTAGGTGTGAGCAATTTCTTGCAGCCTCACTACCAGAAGCAACCGCAATTGAGCAGTCGGCCTCTCTTAGGGCTAAAATATCGTTAACACCATCACCAGTCATCGCAACAGTTAAGCCCTCCTCCTTAAGAGTCTTAATTAATAATCTCTTTTGAGCAGGAGAAACACGTCCAAAGACTGTATACTTATTAGCTGCCTTAATAACCTCAGCATCAGTCATACCATCAAGTGATACATAAGAATCAGCATTATCAATACCAGCTCTTTGACTAATCTTAGATACTGTTATAGGGTTATCACCAGATATTACCCTAACCTGAACACCACTTTCCTTAAAATACTTAATTGTATTAATAGCGTCAGGACGAATATTATCCTCAATTAAAATCATCGAAACAATTTCAATATTACTGCTTGGAAGATTACCATCAGCAATTGTACCATCCTTATGGGCAAGGCATAAAACTCTATAGCCTAAGGCTGCATACTTATTAACATCTGATGAATATCTTTTGAAATCCTCCCTTAAAACAAATTCAGGTGCACCTAAAATAAAGGTTCCATACTTATCAAAGGTAACAGCCTGATACTTTCTTTGAGATGAGAAAGGTATAGCGGCAGTATGCTTAATCCTCTTACCTAAGCCAAACTTATCCTTTAGGGCCTGGCTTGTAAGGTTATTATCATGAAGGGCATTAAGCATAGCACTTACAATGTTCTTAGTTGCAAGACCATAGATAGTATTATAATCTATAACATTCTTAACAACCATTGTACCATCAGTAATTGTACCAGTCTTATCTAGACAAATACAATTTACACGAGCTAGCATTTCAATACAATATAGCTCCTGAACCAAAACATTTCTTTGACCTAATCTAATAACACCGATCATCAAGGCAATTGATGACATTAGGAATAAGCCTGATGGAATCATACCAATCATCGCACCAGCTGTCTTTCTAACTGTATTAAATAAATCACCAGGGTTTTGGCTATACATTATATAGAATAATGCTCCACCTAGTATTAATACTGGGAAGGTCATAAATTTAATAATGAAATTTAACGAGAATAGTAGGTCACTCTTTGGCTTCTTATACTTTTTAGCCTGACTAGATAGCTCCTCAATATAGTTGTCCTTACCAATCTTATCAACCCTTGCAGAGCAACGACCAGATACAATAAATGAACCACTATAAAGCACATCTCCTGGCTTCTTTATAATTGCATCTGACTCACCAGTTAAAAGAGATTCATTAACCTCTACTGAGCCATCCACAACAATTGAGTCAGCACAAATCTGTTGACCATTTTCAAGTAAAATTAAATCATCTAAAACAACCTCATTAACCTGAACCTCAACATTTCTTCCAGCACGTCTAACTACGGCAGTTGGGGCACTCATTAATGAAAGCTTATCAATCATCTTCTTAGCTCTAATTTCTTGAATAATACCAATAATAATATTACATGTAACAATTAAAAGGAAGACTAGGTCAGTATAAGCTCCTACTGCTATTAAGCAGCCTGCGATTGCAAATATTAAAATATTAAAGAATGTAAATAGGTTAGTAAAAATAATCTTTGGAATAGACTTTCCTGTCTTAGTATTATTTTCATTTACCAAGCCATCAATAGTTCTAGTTTCAACTAATTCCTTAGATAAACCATTAATAGGGTCAGTATCATATCTAACCACCTTAGATGGATTTTTTCTTAAAGCCTTTCTATGCTTTCTAATAAGCTTTTCTCTTTGCTTATTAAAGCGCTTCTGGGCCTTATCCTTTTCCCTTTGGGTCTTTTTATCCTCACCAAAATACATATTTTCTGGTGTTTCATCCTCAGGCTCACTGATTTTTATACGCTCAGGCTCATCATTATAAACAATAGCCTCGCTATCATCAGTATCATTATCATCTGAATTATCAGCTCTTAAATCCTCATTTGCGGACTTTTCTAAATAATCATTTAATTCATCCTCAGAGAAATCATCAAAATTTGGTCTCGCCATAGGCTAAGCCTCCTTCCTTACTTCAATTGCAATATTTATTAGTTCCTCTAACCTTTCAATTCTATTATCTAAATATAAAAAGCCTATTAACGCCTCAAAGCCTGTCGCATCTAGATAATCCTTTAGCTCAATATTCTTTCGGTTAGATTTGATATGAGAATTTCTGCCACGCTTAAAATAGCCTAGCTCCTCCTCAGTTAAAATATTATTTTCTAAATAATAGTGGATAATTAATGCTTGAGCATTACCACTAGTATAATTTATTACCTTTTTATGCATCATATTGACCTTAGTAACACCAAGGCTCATAACATATTTTCTAATATAAACCTCGTATATACTATCTCCAATATACGCTAGGGCAAGCCCATTTAATTGCATTGCATCCATACTATAAAATATTCATCTCCACAAGCTTAGCTCTATAGGTATCAGCACTAGCATAATCCTTATTGATTCTAGCCTCATTCCAAGCCTTATAAACCTCTAAAGCCTCATCGCTCATCTTTTCTACAAATAAATTAATACCTAAAACATCTAAAATAGTTTTGAAGGTATTTAGCTTAGTAGCTAAAAGCTCATAATTTTTAGCTCTTAGGGATGTATTAATCTCCTTAACTAAATTATTAATTAGGGTTAAAACATTTTGAACATTAAAATCATCATCCATATGAGTCTTAAATAAGCTAATAGCCTCATCATCTAAAGCATTAGAATTAATTCCTCTATATTGGATCTCATAAAGAGCCTGCTTATATGAACGAACCCATTTATCATATTCCTTTTCATATTGACTCTTTAAATCCTCAGTAAAGTTAATAATACTTCTATAAGGTGAGAATAGAATTAAGCATCTTAAAATCATTCCATCCCTTGTTGTATTTAAATCCTTAACATAAATACAATTTCCTAGGGATTTACTCATTTTAGCACCTGCTAAATCTAATCTACCAACATGTAGCCAATACTTAGCTAAATGATTGTGATATAAAGCCTCACTTTGAGCTATTTCATTTTCATGGTGTGGGAATTTTAAATCCATTCCACCTCCATGAATATCTATCATTTCACCAAATAAACGATGGTTCATAACAACACACTCAGTATGCCAGCCTGGTCGACCTGGGCCAAATGGAGAATTCCATTTAATACCAACCTTAGTGTCCTTCCATAGATTAAAATCTAATGGGCTTTCCTTCTTATCATTTACTTGAATTCTTGCACCACTTTCTAGATCATTAGTTTCCTGATTTGAAAGCTTACCATAATCCTTAATTTTACTTACTCTAAAGTAAACATCTCCATCCACCTTATAGGCATAGCCCTCTTCAATTAGCTTCTCAATGAATTCAATCATTTCAGGAATGTACTCTGTTGCATGGGGAACTAAATCAGGTCTTTCGCTACCTACCATTTGGCAAGCCTTAAAATAAGCATCCTCATAAAAGCCTGCAATTTCCTTTTCTGTTTTATTTTCTGCAATAGCCTTATTGATAATCTTATCATCTATATCAGTTATGTTAGATGCATAGGTTACATCATAGCCAGTAAATTTTAAGTATCTACGTAGCATATCATAGAATATTACTGGTCTAGCATTACCAATGTGGATAAAGTTATATACTGTAGGTCCACAAACATACATATTTACCTTATTCCCATTAATTGGCTTGAATTCCTCAAGCTTATTTGTTAAAGAATTATATAAAACTAATCCCATATTGTCCTCCCCTTATACGAGAAAAAGAGCACAATGGCTCTGTTTCCCTAAACGCTTTATTATAAAGCCTTATTTTTAATAATATTTTGTATATTTTCTGTAAAAATTCCGTAGTTTGGATTTTCTGTTTCTGGAGTAATGTTTTCAGTTAGCTTTTCAGGGTTTGTTGTTTGACCAGCAAAGGTTCCTAAATATAATAGTTGCTTTTCAACATCGTCCTTACCTTCCTCATGAATTGTTTCCTTTGGAAGCATTTGTGTAACAATCTCCTTAGACTTAACTACATATGCAGATTTAGTAATTTTATTAAATATCCACTTAGCACGACCGATGAAGCCACCAATATAAACCTCCTCAGTGCTCATCTTAACAGTATTTAAATCAACTGGAGCCTCTGGAGTAGCCTCGCCCTCCTGAGCCTCTGGCTTTGGCTCATTAGGATTCTTACCAGCATAAGCCTCAATATTAGCTACAGCTGCACATCTTTCAATATTAATTGAACCAACATTATTAAAGCCTACAAAGCCACCTATTGCTAGAATAAATTCATTTGCATGGCTCTTTTCCTCACTCTTAGTTACAACGATATCTACTACTACCGCAGAATCCTCAATTAATCCGTCAGCACCTAAATTACCTACAAAGCCACCAATGAATGTATAGTAGAAATCTGTTTCACCACTTGGAGCTGATGGGTAATGCATTACCGCATTAATGCTACCAGATGCATAGCAATCCTTAACAAAGAAGTCTAAATCATTTGACTTTTGACCAGTTAATACACCAGCAATTAGGCCTAATGATCCCT
>JAHHSW010000180.1 GCA_020024985.1 Anaeroplasmataceae bacterium
AATACTCGTGACTGGACTTTCACCAGTAAGATTAGTGCCATGCCTGGCACACTATTAAAAAAAGGACTTCTATTAATTTAGAAGTCCTTTTATATAGTCCATAAATAAGGCTCTCATATCATAGCCTAAATAAGCAAATGAAGCAAAGCCTGCATTAGTGTTAGCCTCACAAAATAAAAGGCCATTATCACCAATTACATAATCAACGCTTATTATATCGCCCTTAAGGGCTTTTTTTATTTTAAGAGAGCTCTCTATTAGCTCAGTAGTTAATTCATAATTATAGCTTTTCCCACCCTGATGTAAATTAGACATAAATGAAGCCTCATTCTCTCTTAAGCAAGCACCTATAACCTTGTCTCCTACTATATAGGTTCTTATATCCTTGCCATATGAGGTCTTTATATATTTTTGAATTATAAAGTCATTTATATCAATATTTTTTAAAGCACCCTGATACTCATTTTTATTATGTATTAAATAAACACCACGGCCCTGACAGCCAAAGCGATACTTTAGGACAAAGGGAAGGCCTAAAAAGCCTACCGCCTCATCATAGCTATAAAGTGCTGCCTCAAGTGTTTTAATTTGAGGGATTTCTAAAGTGGCTACAAGCCTATGGGTATAAAGCTTATCACGTGCAGCCTTAATAGTAAAGCTAGAATTTATAGTCCTTACTCCATGGGCCTCTAAATATTCCATTAGGCTAATATCCTGACCTCTTAAAAATACTATTTTAGGAAGAGTACATTCCTCCTTCTTATAATAAAGCTTATTTTCTAAAATACTAAAATATGAATCAAATTTAAGCTCAGCCTGAATTTGATGCTTAGCTGCTTCCCTTAGCATTCTTTTGGCTGGATTATCAGCTAAGCTATCAAAGCTATTATTATATATTATCCATAAGTCCATTTTTATAACCCTAAAGAAAAGAGAGCCTTAGCTCTCTAAATCCTCCATAAATTTTTTCATATACTCTGGAATTTCTGAATCAAATTCCATCCATTCTCCAGTTGTTGGATGATAAAAGCCTATAGTTTTAGCATGTAGGAATTGTCCCTGGTCGCCAATAATTTTTCTTTTATGACCATAAACCTGATCTCCTACTAGAGGATGTCCAATGTATTCAAGGTGAACTCTAATTTGATGAGTTCTACCAGTTTCGAGAACACACTCAATATATGTGAAATTCTTAAATCTTTTTAAAACTGTAAAGTTAGTAATTGCTTCCTTACCATCCTTTACAACTGCCATTTTCTTTCTATCATCCTTACTACGGCCAATAGGTGCATTAATTCTACCCTTATTTTCACTAATTACACCGTAGACAAGGGCATGATATTTTCTATGACAGGTATGATTTTTTAATTGCTCAGTAAGTGATAAGGAAGCCTTATCATTCTTAGCAATCATTAATAGACCAGTAGTGTCCTTATCAATTCTATGAACGATACCTGGTCTTACAACACCATTTATTTCAGATAAATCATCTAGCTCATGAAGTAATCCATTTACAAGGGTTCCCTCATAATTACCAGCACCTGGATGAACAACCATTCCCTTTGGCTTATTGACAACAGCGACATCACTATCCTCATAAATGATATCTAGATTTAAATCCTCTGATTCAAGCTCTAAAGCCTTAGGCTCAATATCTAATAGGGTAATCTCATCATTACCTGCTGCCTTTGTTGAAGGCTTAAATGGTTTGTCGTTAAGAAGGATTTTCTCCTCCTCAATCATTTTAATTATATAGCTTCTAGTTTTTTCTGGAAGTAACTTAACTAAAACCTTATCAAGCCTTTCTCCCTTATATTCACTAGATATCTTGAGCTTCTGCATACTTTATGCTTCTCCTTTCCTGAAAGAAAATTAAATCAATAGCATAAATTATTACGCCTAAAACTAAATACATATCCGCAACATTAAAAACAGTAGTTCCTAAATTTAAGGCCTCACATAGCCAATCAAATGGCTTAAAGCTAATCATATCAACAACTCCTGGTCTAGCATTAGCTGTTTGTGGTATTACTGATAATAAACGATCAAAGAAATTACCAACACAGCCAGCAAGTGCCATTGTGATAGCAAAGCATTGAACCTTGCCATGCTTCCATTTGTTTTTAGAGGCTAATATCGCAAGAAGAATAGTAGCTACTGCGCTTATAGCAACTAAAATCCACGTATGCTCCTCTAATATGCTCCAAGCAGCTCCTGTATTATAAACCTTTGTCACATCTAAAACATGTGGTATTAGGGTAACAAATTCACCCTTATGTAAAAATAACTCTGTCGCTAGCTTTGATGCCTGATCTATGGCATATAGTAAGAAAAAAATTAAAATTGTAATTCCCATTAAATCACCTCTAGTTCAAAAATTATTAATAAAAATACTAAAATAATAAAGCCCATAACAAAGGTGTCTGTAATATAGATAGTTTCAAGACCCTCTACTCTCCCCTTTGCTATTATTTTTAGGTATGTTCTTTCACATACATATACAAATAAAATTAATAAAAAGCCCATTACTGCGTAAATAAGCTTTCGGTAATCTACAAAAAT
>JAHHSW010000181.1 GCA_020024985.1 Anaeroplasmataceae bacterium
ACTAATAATATAGGAATAAGTTACGTTTTACCTCTTTACTAATCCTATCTGAGGTATAACTATAGGTATTTTCTTACATTTAATTCTTCTTTTTTTGATTAAAAAACTTAAGATACTTCCGTTTCACCGAATATTATTCTATTAATAACAATTCCTATTATCACTTTACTAGTTAGTTGAAAAAATCACATTTGTGTATTTTAAACCACTTAAAGAGGCTATGTAATTTTTTTAATATTCAAGATTTTTCTTAGCTTGAAATTTGTGCTAAGGTGAAAAAAACGACTCTCAATTTATGCTTTTCTAATTTCTCCCCCTTTACATTAAAAACGCTAGGAATATAATAGTTGAGTCGCCCAAAAAAATGGGTCTTTAAAGTAGTGAGTCAGTATATCAATTTAAAATTTAGCTACTCCTTTAAATTTTAAAGAAATATAAAAAAAGAGATAATAAATTATGGAGAACATAGAATACTATGAGGTGCTACTTCCAATAGCCCTCATTATAATAACATCTAAGCTTTTAATGAAGCTTTGTAAGAAGCTAAACCTACCTGAGGTTATAGGAATGCTTATAGCTGGTATATTAGTGGGACTAAATAAATATATCCCAGGACAGGATATTTTAAATAACAGCTCCCATATTGGACTAGAATTCTTTAGTAAGGTTGGTGTTTTCCTAATTAGACCTTGAACCTGATCTTAACGCTATAAAGAAGGTAGGAGGTCCATCCCTTGTAGTAACCATTGCAGGAGTCGTACCACCACTCTGTTTAGGCTTCTTTGTAGCAGCAGGTTTCAATGGTGGCTTTAGCGCAATGGCTGATAAGGCTATTATTCTTGAAAATCTCTTCTATGGAGTTATATTAACCGCTACATCAGTAAGTATTTCAATTGCAGTACTAAAGGAATCTGGTAGGCTTTACTCTAAGGCTGGTGCGACCATTATGGCGGCAGCCCTAGTAGATGATATTTTAGGAATGATTGTCCTTTCATTTATACTAGCTATTGGAGGAGCCTCTACAGTAAGCCCTTGGATTGTTTTACTAAAGACCTTACTTTACTTTGTAGCTATTACTATAATAAGTATAGTCGCAAGAAGGCTATTTGACTATATCTCAAAAAGATGGCCTCGCCGTAGAATTGTTGCTATCTTCTCTCTTGCTCTATGCTTTATAATATCCTACCTAAGTGAGAAATTTTTTGGTATAGCTGATATTACAGGTGCTTATTTAGTAGGTGTAATCCTATCTACTAATAAATCTAATGAATACATCAATAGGCGTACCTGTCAGCTAAGCTGCATACTATTTGAGCCTATCTTCTTTGGCTCAATCGGCCTTAGCATGGAATTTGAAGGAATTAATGGTAAAATCGCTCTATTTGGTATGAGCTTTGTAGTCATTGGTCTATTAGGCAAGGTAATAGGATGTAGCCTGGCTTCAAAACTTTGTAAAAACAAAAATACTGAAAGCCTAGCCGTTGGAATTGGTATGATAGCAAGAGCTGAGGGTGCCCTAATAAGTGCCCAAAAGGGAATTGATGTAGGAATTATAAAACCCTCTATTATGCCATTTATAATTATTATCATTTAGAATTATTATAGTATCTAGCCTATTAACCCCTATTCTTCTTCAGCTTAATTTTAAGCATGCGGATAAAATGAAAGAAATTAATATTGAGGCTTAGCCTAAATAAAAGAGCTCCTGGATAAGTTTCCAAGAGCTCTTTATTTATACCTCTAAAATTTCAATTGAATTAAATTCCTCTTCTCCAAAGCTACCATAAGTAATTAGCTTGCTAACCTCTCTATTTTTATATTTAAGCTTTCTTGCTAACTCGTTAAGAGAATAATTATACTTATGATAATCTCCATTCTCTCCACTTAGCTTAATACTACTATTATCCTTAAATATAACTAAAAGCTCTGTATAGGTAGAGGCTATAAAGCTAATAGCTAATTTCTTAAATGGGATTGGCTCCTTAAAGGATATTATAAAGCTAACATTAGCTTCAATATCATCACTATCTGGATATTTATTAAATAAGCTATCATTAGCTAGGCTACTAAGCCTAATACCATCATCACTTATATATTTATTAATATCTAGATTAGGAATATTAATATCTGCAACCTTTTTAAAATCAACCTTTATTTTTTCTATATTAAGACTACATTCTAATTCCATATTTAACACCTCTATAGCTATTATATACCTAAAAACAAATAAGGAAAGCTACTTTAGCTTAATTATAAAGCTTGTACCAACCATAGCTTCACTTTCAACACTAATAGTAAAGCCATATAGCTTACAAATATGCTTAACTATAGCAAGCCCAAGCCCAGTACCATTAAGCTCCTTACTCTTAGCCTTATCTACCCTGTAAAACCTTTCAAAGATTCTATCTATATTTTGACTAGCTATACCAATACCAGTATCACTAATAGTAAGAACCTCATTTTTAAGGGTGATCATTATAGAGCCATTATCCTTATTATATTTAATCGCATTACTAATTAAATTAACTAATAGCCTATTTAAATC
>JAHHSW010000182.1 GCA_020024985.1 Anaeroplasmataceae bacterium
CTTTAACAGCCCTAGATGTTATTTATGCTAAGGCTTTAATGGGTAAGGATAATGACTATAGCTCTATAAAAATTGAAAATAAGCAGGCCTTTAATATTAAAAAGTGTAAACACCCTTTAATTGATAGAAGCGTTTGTGTACCAATTGATGTAGAGCTTGGTAATAAATTTAATGTAATTATTATTACTGGACCTAATACTGGCGGTAAGACAGTAACCCTAAAGACTGTAGGTCTTCTTCATTTAATGGCTTATTATGGTATGATGGTACCAGCTAGCGAGGATTCAAGCTTTGGTATGTTTAATCAAATTTTAGCTGATATAGGTGATGAGCAATCAATTGAGCAAAATCTATCAACCTTCTCAAGCCATATGACTAAGCTAATTAGGATTTTAGATAATATTTCATTTGATTCACTTATCCTTCTAGATGAGCTAGGATCTGGTACTGATCCTAAGGAGGGAAGTAGCCTAGCTATTGCGATAATTGATTATTTAAAGAAGGCAAACGCAAGAGTAATTTGTACAACCCACTATAGTGAACTTAAAAATTATGCCTATAAGCATGAGGGCATCTCAAATGCGTCAGTAGAATTTAATACTAATACCCTAAAGCCAACCTATAGATTACTTTTAGGTGTTCCTGGTAAGAGTAACGCTATTGAAATAGCTAAGCGCTTAGGCTTAAATGAAAGCATTATTGAGGCCTCAAGAGCTGAGCTTAATGATATTTCAAGTGATTCCTCTAAGCTTATTGGAAATTTAGAGGAGGAAATGACCTCCCTTCGTAAGCGTGAGGAGGAGCTAGAGGGTAAAATTAGCCACTATGAGCATCTTATTAATGATTTAAAGAGGGAAAAGCTAGATTTAGTTAAGAAAACTGATAAGATTATTCAGGATGCTAAGAAGGAGGCTAACCAAATAATTTTAAATGCTAAGGATGAGGCTACTGGTCTTATTAATGAAATTAAGAACCTTAGTGATGAAAATTATAAGGAGCATGAGCTTGCTGAGCTAAAGAGAAAGACTCGTAATTTAGAGGTTCAGGAGGAGGAAAAGCAGGAGCTATTTAATGAGGAGCTTCATGTTGGTGACTTCGTTACTATTAAGCCATATGAAAAGTATGGTACTATTAATGAAATAAAGAAGGATAAATACTATATTAATTTTGGTATGTTCACTATGGACTTTAAAAAGAATGAGCTTCAGCTTGCTGCAAAGCCTGAGAGGAAGAAGGAAAAGCCTAAGAAGAGAATGTCTGGCTATAATCCTTCAAGCCACTGTGCTCTATCACTAGATTTAAGGGGTAAGAGATATGAGGAGGTTCCATTTTTAATAGATCAATACCTTGATCAGGCAATTTTAGGCAATTTAGAGACAGTAACTATCGTTCATGGCTTTGGTACCGGTGCGATTAGAAATGCTGTTCAGGAGTATTTAAAGAAGTGTCCATATGTAAAAAGCTATAGATATGGTCAGGAGGGCGAAGGCCTTAATGGAGTTACAGTAGTAACATTAAAGTAAAGGATGGTAATTATGAGGGCAGTCTTAATTTTAGCTAATATTAATAAAATAGATAGAAGTATTTTGAAGGATGCCCTTATAATTGGTGTTGATAGGGGTAGCTATGTTGCCGCTATTAATAATATAAATATGGATATAGCTATAGGCGATTTTGACTCAGTTAACGAAAGTGAAGTAGAGCTAATCGAAAAAATGAGTAAAAGGCTTATAAGGCTTAATCCAATTAAGGATGAAACAGATACAAGGGAGGCTATAGAGCTTTGTAGGGGTTATGATGAAATTATAATCCTTGGAGGAATTAAGGGTAAAAGAATTGAGCATTTTTATGCTAATCTTTTATTACTATTTAAGGACTCTAGAATAGCTTTAGTAGATGAAAATAGCTATATAGAAAGTAAGGCCTCTAGCTTTAGGCCTAGAGATGATTATAAATATGTAAGCTTTTATTCTATTATGGATGAAAGCATTATTAGCCTAGAGGGCTTTAAATATAATCTTAATAGCTATACCCTAAATCGGATGGATTCCTTATGTATAAGTAATGAAATAGTAGAAAATCCCTATGTAAAAATAGAGAAAGGAAGAATATTAGTTATATATTCTAAAAATGATCATGAAGAAATTTAGTCAGTATTTAATTCCTTCAGTCATAGCCTCAATTTGTATGTCTATGTATGCCATAATCGATGGCTTATTTATTGGTATGAGATTATCTGATTATGGTCTTGCCGCTGTTAATGTAGCCTGGCCAATAACGGCCTGTCTTCAATCAATAGGCTTTGGCTTAGGTATAAGCAGTGGTATTTATATAAGTAGGCTTACCGCAAGAGGAAATGCCCTGGAGGCACAAAAGTCCAAGCTTAGTGCTATTTTATGTCTTTTAGTAGTTGGTATAGCCCTAGGAGGAGTATTTTTCCTAGCTAGACGTGAGCTTTTAGTCCTATTTCAGGCTGAGGGTGAGGTCTTAAGGCTTTCTGAAGAATATATAAGTATAATTT
>JAHHSW010000183.1 GCA_020024985.1 Anaeroplasmataceae bacterium
TAAGCTAGACTAATTTATATTAAAATAGAAGATTATTAGATGATTATATCTCTAAAGTAGCAATTATAATTAAGAAGTAAATTTCTTATTATTTCACTACTTTAGAGATATTTTTTCTATAATGATGAAAAAATATTTATATAGTGCTATAATAGGAATATCATTTGTAAAAAGCAAGGTGTTAAATATGAAATATGCATTAAAGAATGGTATTATTCTTGATGGTAGCTTAAATATGGAGCCTATTAAGGATAAGACAATATTAGTTGAAAATGATAAGATAGTAGCAATAGTAGATGCTAATATGAGGCTAGAGGGCTATGAGGCCATAGATTTAAAGGGCCAATATATTATGCCAGGCTTAATTAATTTACACGTTCATCTACCATCTAGTGGTAAGCCAAAGAAAAAGGAAACTGATGCTAAAAAGCTAGTTAAGACCCTAACTAAGACAAGGCTTCGTAGATGGATAGTTTTAAAGCTTTGTGAAAGCTATGCTAAAATGGAGCTAAAAAGTGGTGTAACTACTATGAGAACTGTTGGCGGAGTATTAGATATTGATACTAAAATTAGAGATAGAATAAATGAGGGTAAGGTATTAGGGCCAAGCATTCTTGCCGCTAATATGGCAGTTTCAGTTCCTGATGGTCATATGGCAGGCTCCTTAGCCTATGAGGCTCATAATGAGGATGAGGCTAGAAAATTTGTAAAAATTATAGCCAAGGATAAGCCTGATTTAATTAAGCTTATGATTACAGGTGGAGTATTAGATGCGAAGGTTAAGGGTGAGCCAGGCGAGCTAAAGATGTCTCCAGAAATTGTAAAGGCAGCCTGTGATGAGGCGCATTCCTTAGGTATGTATGTTGCAGCCCATGTAGAAAGCCCAATTGGTGTTAGGGTAGCTCTTCAAAATGGAGTTGATACCATTGAGCATGGTGCTAAGCCTGATAGTGAAATAATTCATTTATTCAAGGAAAGAAAGGCCTCTCATATTTGTACAATCTCACCAGCCCTACCATTTGCCCTATTTGATAGAAGCGTTTCTCACGCAACAGAGCTTAGCCAGTATAATGGTAATGTTGTTTTTGAAGGAGTACTAGAATGTGCTAAGGAGTGCCTTAAGAATGATATTCCAGTTGGCTTAGGTACTGATACTGGATGCCCATTTATTACTCATTATGATATGTGGAGAGAGGTTAATTATTTTTCTAAGTATGTTGGTGTATCAAAGAGCTTTGCCCTATATACAGCTACACTAGGTAATGCTAAAATTATAGGACTTGATGATAAAATTGGAAGTATTACCCCAGGTAAGCTTGCTGATATGATTGTATGTCAAAATAACCCACTAGAGGACTTAGCTTCCTTAAGAAAGCTATCCTATGTAATTAGAAATGGTGTAATAATTAAAAATCCAAAAATTAAAAAGATGAAAAAGTGCGAGGAAGAGCTAGATAAATTTTTATAAAAGCTTTCAATTTAATTTTAAAATATGTTAAAATAGCCTTGCTGATAAGGAGGTATTTATGATCAGAATCGGAATATGCGGATATGGAAATCTTGCTAGAGGTGTAGAGGCAGCAATATATAATTCCACAGATATGGAGCTATTATATGTATTCACTAGAAGAAATGCTAGTGATATAAAGCTAAAAACTGAAAATGCTCTAGTATATAATATTAAGGATATATTAAATTTTAAGGATAAGATAGATGTGCTTATTTTATGTGGAGGCTCTAGAACTGACCTTCCAGAGCAAACCCCAGAGCTTGCGAAATACTTTAATGTTGTAGATTCATTTGATAATCATCATGAAATCTATAATCATTATGGTAGAGTAAACGAGAGTGCCTTAGCTAATAATAAGACAGCTATTATTTCTACAGGCTGGGATCCTGGAATGTTTTCACTTAATAGACTAATTATGGAAAGTGTTCTTCCTAAGGGTAAGGATTATACCTTCTGGGGAAGAGGAGTAAGCCAGGGACATAGTGATGCAATTAGAAGAATTGATGGAGTCCTAGACGCAAGACAATATACAATTCCTATTGAAGAGGCCCTAGCTAGCGTAAGAAATGGAGAAAACCCAACCCTAAGTGCACGCGAGAAGCATAGAAGAGAATGCTTTGTCGTAGCTAAGGAGGGTGCTGATTTAAAGAGAATCGAAAATGAAATCAAGACTATGCCTGATTACTTTGCACCATATGATACAGCGGTTCATTTTATATCTATGGAGGAATTAAAGAAGAACCATATGGGAATTCCTCATGGAGGCTTTGTTATAAGAACAGGCAATACTGGTATTGATTTAGAAAATAAGCATGTTATTGAATATAGCCTAAAGCTTGATTCAAATCCTGAATTTACTGGCTCAGTTTTAGCCTCATACGCTAGAGCCTGCTATAGATTAAATAAGAGAAATGACTATGGCTGTAAGACTGTATTTGATATTGCACCTAGAGATTTAAGCCCTAGAGATTACTCTGAGCTACTAAAAAATACTTTATAATGA
>JAHHSW010000184.1 GCA_020024985.1 Anaeroplasmataceae bacterium
GTACTAACAGGCTTATTTGTAATAATATAATAACCAAGCTACCCTAGAAATTTAAGAGAAAATATGGTATAATTATACTACTGAGGTGTTATTTATGATTAGTTACAAAAATGATTTTTCCTTTACAAGGGAGGGCCTTGAAAGGCTATTTTTATCGGTAAATTGGCATTCTGGAAATTACCCAGAGCTTTTATATAAGGCAATGCTTAATTATCCAACTGTTATTACTGCCTATGATGGAGATAAGCTAGTTGGCTTAGCCTCAACTATGGATGATGGCTGTATGAATGCTTATGTGCATTATGTCCTAGTTGACCCAGCCTACCAGGGCTATGGCATTGGAAGAGAGCTAATTAAAAGAACGAATGAGGTATATAAGGATTATATTAATGTAGTATTAATATCCTATAATAATACAAGAGAATTCTATGAAAGCTGTGGCTACAGCTTTACAGCGGATTCTTGTGCAATGAAATTAAAATAATAGGAGGCGATTTTATTGAAGGAATTTTATTTAAAGGCTAATGACGGCTTAAAGATCTTTTGTCTTGAAACTGAGGTGAAGAAAAAGCCTACTAAGGCTGTCGTTCAAATCATTCACGGTATGTGTGAGCATAAGGAAAGGTATATACCATTTATTAAATTTTTAACTGAAAATGGCTATGCCTGTATCATGTCTGATAACAGAGGACACGGTAAAACCATATCTGAAAATTATCCACTTGGTGATACAGGTACACCAGAGGATATGATTAATGACCAGCTTGTCGTTAGTAGGTATATTAAGGAGAAGTACCCAGATTTAAAGCTATTTATTTTTGCGCACTCAATGGGTACCCTAATTACAAGAACCTATATGATGGAGCATGATGAATTGTTTGATGGTATTATTTTATCAGGTGCTCCATGCCCTAATAATATGTCTTGGCTTGCAACCTTTATTGCAAGGCTACATAATTTTGGCTATAGCCATCATAAGAGCAGTAAGCTACTTTATTTCTTTGTTAATAACTTCTCTAGCAAGAATGATATTTCTTGGATAAGCTATAGCGAGGAGAATTTAAATAATTATAATAAGGACCCACTATGTGGCTTCTTCTTTAAAAATAGAGGCTATTTAACTCTATTTAAGATGGTTGGTAATTTAAAGAAGCATAAGAGGTGGAATTGTAAGAAGCCTGATATGAATATTTATTTATTATCAGGTGAGGACGATAGAACTACTGGTGGGAGCAAGGGTATTGATAAGACCGTTAAGGCTCTAAAGAAGATTGGCTATAATAATGTCTTCCATAAGGAATTTGAGAAGATGAAGCATGAAATTCTAAATGAGGAGAGGTTCCAGGAGGTCTTTGATGAGACCTTAGTAGCATTAGAGGCAATGCTATGAGATACTGCTACCACTGTGGCTGTAGGCTAGAGGAAAAATACCTTAAGGATGAGGGAATGGTTCCCTACTGTCCCTGCTGTAAGGAATATAGGTTTCCTATATTTTCAACAGCTGTTAGTATGGTTATTTTAAATGAGGATAGAACTAAAACCCTATTAGTTAAGCAGTATGGCAAGAGCTTTAATAGGCTTGTCGCAGGCTATATTAATAAGGGTGAGGCAGCAGAGGAGGCCTTAAAAAGAGAAATGCTTGAGGAGGTAGGGCTTGTACCTATAGAATATCATTTTCAAAAAACTAAGTATTTTTCTAAAAGTAATACCCTACTTATTAATTTTTATGTTATCGTTTCTAGTATGGAGGTTACCCCAAATTATGAGATAGACTCCTATGCCTGGTACGATGTAGATAAGGGGATAGAGGCTTTAGAGGGGGCTTCACTAGCTAAGGAGTTTTATACCTACTATATTGAAAATAATAGATAGTCTTAATAGGAGAGATTTTTTCTCTCCTATTTTTTTAAGCTTTGTTTCTTAAGTATTAAAATAGGCCCAAATTAAGGCGATTTTAGGGCTTTAATACATTAATACCATTAATATACATAATTAATCCTAGAGCCTACTAAATGGCTTAAAATGCCTAATTCTTGGTTGTCTTAGCTTAAATTATTAGCTATAATAATACAAATACCAAGAAGGAGGCTTTTATTTATGAGTACAATATTAGAGCTTTTAGATGAGCTAAATGAGCTTATTGATCTTAGAGATAATAGGATAGATGAGCTAAATGTAATTGAAAGGGAATCATTTGAGCTAGAGAAGAAAAGCTTAGATGAGGACGTTAAGAAAATGTATAGGAAGAGTAATATGGAAAGCTTCTTGGAGGCAAATAATAGGCTTATGGGAATTCTTAAGGAGCTAGATTTAAAGGCAAGAGAGATTGAAAATCTAGTAGATAGTAAATAAATGGGATGGCTTTATTGTAGTTAGCTAATCTTTATAATATAATAGGCTTAAGGACGTGATTATATGACTAAGGAAGAGGAAATAATTGAAAAGCTAAAGTTTTATGAGAGGCGTAGGGCTACTATGCCTGATAGGCTTAAGACTATAGA
>JAHHSW010000185.1 GCA_020024985.1 Anaeroplasmataceae bacterium
AAAGTACTACTTTATGTATTGCTACAAAAAAGTAGTACTTTGTCAACGCTCTGAAGCACCATTTAACGAATAAATAGTGCTTATTTTAATTATTAAATAATCTTTTTGCCTCTAACAAGCTTACATAAAAGCTTATATTTTTTAGTATAGCTAATACGCTCTAGCCTTTCAATTAGGGTATCTAAATAATAGCCCTCCTGTAGCAAAGAATCATCTAAAACTAATATTGATGCCTCATAGCCAGGCTCTAGCCTACCAACAGAGCCAAAATAGCTTCCTCCACCGACAGTAGCTAAATAGAATGCCTCATTAAAGCTAATTGGCTTATATTTATTATCTACATACCTCCAGTACATCTTGCTCATTTCAATTGAATTATCCATTATTTCAAGCATATCTAGGGTATGTCCTGCTGCTATATCACTACCAAGCCCCACATTAAGGCCTAAATCTAAGTATTTTCTAATTGGAGCTATACCACTAGATAAGTTACTATTAGAGGTTGGGCAGTGGGCTATAAAGGCCTTAGCCTCCTTTATAAGTCTTAATTCCTCATCATTATTCCAAACACAGTGAGCCATAATAGTTCTTTCATTCAAGCAGCTAAAGCTCTTATAGGCCTCAGTATAGCTCTTACTCTTAGGTAAAAGCTCCTTAACCCATGAAACCTCATTAGGATTTTCATCTAAATGGCTTTGAATAGGTAGCTCATTAGCCATTGCATATTCACCTAGCATTTTCATTAAGGCATCACTACAGCTTGGAATGAAGCGTGGGGTAACAATTGGATAGGTATTTTTATATTTACCCCTACATTTTTCAAAAAAGCTAATAGTTTCATTCATAGAGGTATTAGTATTTTCAGTAAGATAGTCTGGAGAATTTCTATCCATATTAACCTTACCTACAAAGCTTACTAGCCCACTTTCTTCTAGCTTATCCATTAATAATAAATCGCTATCCTTATGGATAGAACCGAATATAGAAAAATAACAGGAAAGGCTATTTTTTAGTGAAGCCACAAATGAATCATAGCTCTTATCTGCATAGCTTAAATTGCTATATTTTCTTTCCTCTGGGAAAACATAATAGTTAAGCCAATCTAATAGCTCTAAATCCATTTGAAAGCCAGTAATTTGAAATTGTGGAGCATGAAGATGTAAATCTACAAAGCCTGGTATTATAAGCTTATCCCTATAATCCAAAAGGATTGCATCATTAAACTCACTAGGTATATCACTAGCCCTTTCATATATTCCTACAATTAAATCATCTCTTAGCACCAAATAGCTATTTTTAAATTCCTTCACCTCGTTTGGTGTAGCTGAATAAAGAATGCTTCCATATAAAATTTTTTTCATTTGAATTCTCCTCACATTTAGTTATTAACTAAAGCATGGGTTTAAATTCTATTTTCCATAAGCTTAAATAGTACAGAAATAAGTTTCCCTATAGGTATTAAAATAACCCATAGGCTATACTATCCACTGCTTCAAATCAAACACTGCTTAATTACTAGAATATATTGTAGCACATATTTATGATTAATGATATATATATCGAAAAAAAGTGGCTAGCATTAATGCTAACCACCAATAAATACTACGCAATTTTTATGAAGGATTTTAAAATAACCTTATTCATTCTTATCCTTATTACCTTTCTTTACCTCGTATAATATTAGTGTTCCAAATATTGTTACTAGAATAGTTGTAAATAGTACTACATACTGTCCTAAGCCACAAAGCATTAATATGATTTCTACTATTAATAGACCAACACCTATAAAATAATACCAATCCCAGCTCATAGTATCCCTCCTTTTTAAAATTCAAATTTGAAATATCATAATATCTACTTTTATATTAACATTAATTATTCAAATTAAAAATATACAAAAATATACGTTTGTATACGATGCGACAAAATAAAAGCCTCCTCATTTTAATTAAGGAGGCCGCCTCCTTTTTACTATCAATTATTTAATTTTTAATTTTCTTGCCTTCATTATTAATTTAAAAGCTCTTTAAATTCTCTAAATTGTCTATTAAAAACTCCCAAAAATTCATATATTATCTTTATTTAATATATTTTTTTCCTACATTATAGGCTTTGCCAATGCTAGAGCCTACTACTCTATAGCTATGATTAAAGGTATCATATGAGGCTAACCTAAGTCTATCTAATGAAGGCCTTCCATCTATAAGAATTTCCTCATCTGCTAGGATATTCAAAACATCTCCTATAAATACTACTGTTTCCTCATCTGGAGTTAAAATATCATGCACCTTACATTCAATAGATACTGGTAGCTCATCTATGATTGGAGCATTTACACTACTACCATTTGAGGTATGAAAGCCTACTTTTGAAAGCTTATCAATATCTTTTCCACTTACTAGACCTAAATAATCGGCCTCAGCAACATGAGCATCATCCACATAAGCTAAGCTAAAGGCTTTATTTT
>JAHHSW010000186.1 GCA_020024985.1 Anaeroplasmataceae bacterium
AAGGCATAGTAATAAAATAACATTTTAGTTAAATCTAAATCTAGGTCTAAAACCTGACTTAGCTCATTATAATTAACTAAATCACATAAATAATAGCCATCCTTTATTTCTACATTTGCAAGGCCTAAGGCTTCTGTTACATACTCCTTGCTATCCATAAAGTCTAATAGCTCCTTTTGCTTCTTATAGTCCCCATTAGGAACTACAATTACAAATTGATTTTGGTAACCAAAGGTATCTCCAATTACCTTATTTGCCTTTTGTACCTCAGTTTCCTTAAAGCCCTCAATTCCATTATTAGTATAACAATAATCAAGCTTTAGGCTTAAAACTGAGCCAATTGTACATAAAGCAAAGAATAAAATTAGTATTAAATATCTTACCTTTAATATTCCCTTACCAACAAAGCTAATCTTAGGCACAAAATTTTTATGTCTAGTCTTTTCTATAGCCTTACTGAACATTAAAAGTAAGCTTGGCATTAATAATAATACTGTTAAAATACTCCACATTATAGCCTTAGTTAAAACAAAGCCTAGGTCCCTTCCTAGGGAGAATGTCATACAGGTTAAGGCTAATAAGCCTGAAATAGTTGTAAGGCTAGAGCCTAGTATCTCAGGAATAGACTTACTTACTGCCTCAATCATGCTATCCTTACGAGACCTCTCTGGAGCCCCCTCACATTCCTCTATAAATCTATGTAGAAGAATAATACTATAGTCAATGGCTAGGGCAAGCTGAAGAATTATACATATTGAATTTGAAACAAAGGAAATTGTTCCAAACCAATAGTTAGTTCCCATATTTAATATTGCTGCCACAATAAAGACAATAGGTAGTACTATTACCTCAGCATAGCTTCTAGATGTAAATAGTAAAACTAAAACAATAACGATAGCCGCTAATAAAACGATAAATTTCATATCCTCAGCTAAGGAATCCGCATAATTATCAACGAGCGATACCGCCTCTAAAAAGCTATAATCCTTTAATATATCCTTAATTTCATTATAAGCCTTAACCGAGTTTGGATCATTTTGGTTTCCATCAAAGGTTATCTTATATAAGGCTTTAGATTCACTAAAATAGCTTTTAGTGTTTTCAAATGGTAGTGACTTTACTCCTTCAATTGCTTCTATTCTCTCCTTTAGAGCTACTGCCTCATCATATGATATGCCCTCTACTACAACCATAGTTGTACCATAGGTAGTAAATTCCTTATCCATGATTTCTAGCGCCTTCGCTGTATCAGTAGTCTCTGGTAAATATTTAGAAATATCATACTCAATGTTTACACTTTTGATATTTAGGCCTGCATAAACCAGTAGTCCTAAAAACAATAGCATAACTAAATATTGATATTTAACTATTACTGCCGCGAGCTTTTTCATGACGCACCTCCATTATTTCCTTCTAAATTTCCACCCTAGGTTAAATTATAATATAAGATAAATATTGACACAATGGTCAATATAGTATATTATGTTAGATATAGGACATTACATCTATTTTTATGGAATTATTGGAGGATTATTATGAAACAATATAGAAATGCAATTAGATCTCAAAACCTATTAAAAAAGGCTCTTTTAGATTTATTAAAGGAAATGGACATCAGCAAGGTGACAGTAAAAATGGTTTGTGATAAATCAGATTTAAGTAGAAACACCTTCTACCATCATTATGCTGATGTATATGATATTTTAGAGGAGGTCCAAAAGGAGCTTGAGGAAAAATGCATAAGCTCACTAGATAGCGTTATGCAAAGTGAAAGCCTAGGACAGGTTCATTCCTTCTTCAAGACAATCTTTGATTTCGTTAGTGAAAACCTAGATTCAATCAAGGCTATTCTTCAAAATGATAATGGTGGTCGCTTTGTAGAGAGAATAAAGGTTGTTATGATAAAAAGAGCTCTTAGAGATAATGAAGCCTTCCATATTAAGGATGAGAGAGGCTATGTTATTTTCTTAGGAATCATATTTAGTGGTGTTTTAGATTTAATTAAGCAATATATCTACCACAAAACTGATTTAACTAAGGATGAAATTGCTGACGAGGCTTATAAGATTTTCATGGCTGGATATAATATTTACGCAGATTAATTTTTTTCAAAACAAAAACAGAGGTTCACGTAACCTCTGTTTTTTTGCTTTATTTTACTTAATACTACTTCTTAAAAGTGTTAAATAAGCTATAGCATCCTCGGCTCTTAAAACCCTTGAATCAAGCTTTGTAGCTGCCGTATTTGTTAATAAATACGCCTTCTCTAGCTTAGGCTCATTTAGCTTATACTTACCTGAAGCTGTTGGTGTTAAATTATAAGTAATTGGCATGTTATTTTCATCAACTATTTCTACTGAGCCTACTGGTATCTCAATTTCATAGGTACCTGTATTCAATATTTGCTGAGTTATAATAGATGCCATTAATGATGATTTAAATAATTTATAAACATCCTTATTT
>JAHHSW010000187.1 GCA_020024985.1 Anaeroplasmataceae bacterium
AAATACTCGTGACTGGACTTTCACCAGTAAGATTAGTACCATGCCTGGCACACAAAATAAAAGGCTGGAGCTAGTCCAACCTTTTGTAATCTATTATTCAACTGCGATAATATAAGAATAGATTTCTTGCTTACCCTCAATGATTTCAACATCAGCCTCATCATTGAACTCTTGGCATAAATCCTCTAAAGCCTCTCTATCCTCCTTAGATACATCGCTACCACAGAAGAATGTGATAACCTCTGATTCAGGAGTAATAGTCTTTCTTAGAAGCTCTCTTAAAGCATCATTCTTTTCTCTTGTTGAAACTACGATTTTACCATCAGAAATACCCATGTAATCACCAGCAGTAATCTTTACACCACCAATTTCTGTATCTCTAATAGAATATGTTAATTCACCAGATGTAACGTTAGCAATTTGCTCCTGCATAGCCTCTAGGTTTTCCTCCATTGAAGCCTCTGGGTTAAAGTTAATTAATGCTACATAGCCCTGAGCAATTGTCTTTGCCTTTAATACCTGAACATTGCAATCCTTAACCATACTAGCAGCTTGGCTTGCAGCCATTACTACATTACCGTTATTAGGAATAATTATTACATTTTCAGCATTTACCTTCTTAATAGCCTCAACGAATGCCTCTGTAGATGGATTCATTGTTTGACCACCCTCGATAACATAATCAACACCTAAATCCTTAAATGTTTGAATGATACCCTCACCGAAGCAGCAAGCTACTAATGCAAAATGCTTCTTTGGGGCTGTATTCTCTTGCTCCTGAGTAGCCTTAGCACCTTCCTTTAATGTTGAATGCTGAAGACGCATATTCTCAATCTTTAATGTTACGAACTCACCATGCTTTTGAGCAATCTCTAAAGCTCTACCTGGTCTATTTGTATGAACATGAACCTTTAATAGGTTTTCATCTCTTACAACTACAAGTGAATCACCTAAAAGTGATAAAACAGCCTTTAAATCCTTCTCCTCGAATGCATCTGGGTTCTTTAAATCAACAATGAACTCAGTACAATATCCGAACTTAATGTTAGCATCAACAGACGCAACAGCAGTCTTTGGAGCTTCGCCCATTTCCTGCTGTGCCTCTAGGATTTCACCATTAAGAGCCATCATCATACCCTCAACGATCTTTAAGAAACCGGCTCCACCTGAATCTACTACTCCTGCCTCCTTTAATACTGGAAGTAGGTTAGGAGTATTAGCTAATGATTTCTTAGCCTCCGCAATATAATGACTTAATAAATCATCAATTGTTTGGAACTTATCTAGGTTCTTAGCAGTATTCTCAGCAGCCTCTCTAACTACTGTAAGAATAGTACCCTCAACTGGCTCCATAACAGCCTTATAAGCAATCTTGCATCCTGACTCTAGACAAGCCATAAAATCACTAATAGTTAAATAATTATGAGGAATATTTTGAATTCCTACATATAATCCTCTAAAGAATTGAGATAAGATAACTCCCGAGTTACCTCTTGCTCCCATTAAGGCTCCTCTTGAAAGAACCTTTGCACACTCTATAATTGAGCTAGACTCACAATTTCCTAACTCTCTAATTCCTGATGTAACAGTCATTGACATATTAGTACCTGTATCTCCATCTGGAACTGGGAATACATTTAATTGGTCAATTTCTCCATGATTATTCTTAAGATTAATAGCTCCGTTTGTTACCATCTTCTTGAATAGTGCAACATCTATGCTTTTAACACCCATGGTAATCCTCCTGATAAAATTTAATATATATATGGTATATAGGCCTTAGCCTATTAATTATTTATCTCTAAATAATGATTTAATTTTGTAAAAATTAATAAAACCTTCTTTTAATTCTATCGCATTCGCCTCCCCAGATATAATATTCATAGCACGAAATATTATATCACTTACCATTTAAAATGCAAACTTTTTAATCCTATACGTAGTATTTATATCATTTTTTGTGTCAAATGTCAAATTAATCTAACATATAGTACACTTTGTAATGTCTTTAAATCACAATAAGTAATGTTTTTTTCACATTTTTTAAAAATATCTTGATTATTTACATATATTAATGTATACTTAAAAGGCTGAATGCAAGTTATCTGCTAAGGAGGTAAGGACAAATGGCAAAGTGTTATTTAACTGGGAAAACTACAGTTACTGGTAACAAGAGATCTCATGCTTTAAATGCTACTCGTCGTACTTGGAAGGCTAACCTTCAAACTGTACGTATCAAGGATGAGAACGGAAACGTTAAGAAGGTTAAGGTTTCTGCTAGAGCTTTAAAGAAGGGCAACATCGAAAGAGCATAATTAAATAGCTCAAAATTATTACGCATCTAACTGGCCAAGCCAGTTTTTTTGCTTTTTATAGGGCAATAGGGTAGAGAAAAGTTTTTAGCTTTCCCCTCCCATTGCACCGTACGTACGGG
>JAHHSW010000188.1 GCA_020024985.1 Anaeroplasmataceae bacterium
TTGATAAGGAATTTAAGTGGTTTAGATTAATTATTATTGCTACCTCATTTGATAATTATGGTAATACTGATAATATTGTCTTTGCCTTTAGAGATATTAATTTTGATGTTAAGAGTAAGGAAATCTATGAAAAGAAGATTGAGTACTATAAGGATTTATTCGTTTCATCATCAGTGGATGTTTACTCAGGCATGGTTTTAATAGATTTAGATACAAAAAGGGTTTCAAATATTGTCTTTAAGGATAATGAGGTTAGTGAGACTGCTTATGATAAGAACTGGGAGGAATTATATATTGAGACCCTTAATAGAGTAGATTCTCAATATAAAAATGCGTTAGAAAGAATCTTTGCTCCTGAGGTCTTAATGAGTAAGCCTAATGGCTATAGTACAACCATTAAGTATAGAATTAATTTAGGTATAGGTGAGGATAAATATAGATTCGTATCTACAACCATTAGAATTATAAATTATAACTCTAATAAGGTTGCGACCCTATTTATTATTGATATCACTGATGATATTAAGGCTCTAGAATCAGTTAAGGAAAAGAGCCAGCGTGATGAGCTAACTGGTCTTTATAATAGAAAGAAGCTAGATGAATATAAGACCCTTGGCTTCCCTGCCTTAAAGTCATGTGGAGTATTATTTATGGATATTAATAATCTAAAGATTACTAATGACTCCCTAGGACATGCGGCAGGAGATGATTTAATTAAGACCGCTGCCACATCAATTAATGCGATATTAAGTGATAGGGTTCATGGCTATAGATATGGTGGAGATGAATTCTTAGTTATTGCTGAAAACTTTACAGAGGCTGAGCTTCAGGAGCTAATAAGCCAGTGGGAGGATGCCTTAATTAAGTGCAATTCAGTAACTAATATAGTTTGCTCAATGTCCTTAGGCTATACCTACACAAATGAGGCTAAGAGCCTAGATGAGCTTATATTAGAGGCAGATAAGGAAATGTACTTATATAAGCAGGGCTTTAAGCTTAAGGAAAAGCAAATTTCTAAGGATGCCTCAAGGCTTAATACCCTATTAAAGTATTTAGATACAGACTATGTTTATATTTATGAAATAAATGTAGCAGAGGACCGCTACAGGCTTTTACATGTTAATGATAAAACCTCAGATAGCGTTCTATTAAGAGGTATTAGCTATACTAAGGCTATGGAAAAGTCAATTATAAGGACTGTAGCCCTAGAGGATAGAGAAAGACTATATAATATTTTATCCTTAGACAATTTGAAAAATGTCAAGGAGGAAACTGAGACTATTCAGTACATGTCAACCTATTCGAATGAGCTAGAGGCCTTTGTAATAAAGCCTATTGAATTTGAGGGTGGAATTTGTAAGAGGGTAGCCTTCGCTAAAAAAATAAATAGAAGATTGTAAATTAAAAGCTCCTAAGCAGTGTCCTTGGGAGCTTTAATCATTCTATAGCTAAATTATTATTTATTTTCTTTCTAAATAAAAGAGGAGATACCCCAGTATGATTTTTAAAAATTCTACTAAAGTATAAGGAATTATCATAGCCAACTAGCTTAGCTATTTCATTAATAGTATAGTTAGTGTTTTCAAGAAGGCTTTTGGCATTTTGAAGCCTTATAGAAAGAATATACTGAGTAGGAGTAGTACCTGTGTGAGCCTTAAAGTTTTTAATGAACCAGGCTGATGACATACCACGAGACTGAGAATAGCTTTCTATTACTATAAGCTCTGTATAATGCTCATTAAAGTAGGTACAGGCTCTTTCTATTTCATCAAGAATAAAGCTTGAGCCCTGAGCCTTTTTACTAATAGAGCGATTAATTAGTAAAAATATTTGCGAAAGGTAATTATTTAAAATAAATTCAAAATTCTTTTCCTTTTGCTGAAGCTCATTGATCATTTGTCTAAACATCCAGGAATATTCACTTTGGTTACCTATATAGTATATATTTTTCCCCTTTTTAATATCATATTTATCTAAAATTTCTTCGACCTGGTTACCGGTAAAGTGAACCCAGTAGGCATCAGGCTTATCAGTTGCCTTATAAATATATTTTTGGGGCTCATTTGGTCTATAGATTACCATTGAGCCAGCCTCAATAGTATAATCCTTTTTATCAAAGTAGAAGTGAGCAACACCTGAGGCAATATATAAAAGCTGATAGTCAGGCCTACCATTAGGTCTATCAGTTATATGATTACCCTTGGCTAGAATTCTAAATTTACCACAGGACTCAATAATTATAGGCTTACTGGTATCTGATACACCATCTAGGGTTATATTTAAATACGCACTTGTCGCTTTCATCAAAATCACCACCTAAGGCTATTATATTTCATATAGTTTATAAAAACAATGAAAAAAGCATATAAAAATTTAATTTTGTGCATATTTTATTTAATTTAGTGTATAGAGAAAA
>JAHHSW010000189.1 GCA_020024985.1 Anaeroplasmataceae bacterium
ATATATTACATACTACCTCAGGCTTAGGTGTTGCGATGCTAGGCTTCGTAATTATTAATTATGTTTTAAGGCATCATGATTTTCCGTATAAGCTTATAATACTTACAGCTATAGCGGTATTAATATCCTTATCTATTGGTATGCTGTGGGAAATATATGAATTTTCATTTGACCATATTCTAGGTCTTAATATGCAAAAGACTATGCCAGAGATTGAGGGTATATTTAATGGTGGTAATACCCATTTACCTTTAGAGGGTACTGATAAGGAGCTTGCTGATTTCTTTAGGCAACCAGAGGGATATACCTATGCGATTCGTGATACAATGAATGATTTAATTGATTGTCTTTTAGGTAATACTGTTTTTGTTGGTATTATTTTAATACTTAATAAGTATTCACGCTTTGCCTTCTTAGATAATTGCTTCGGTGATCTAGAGGAAGAGGATTTATTAGCACCAAAGCTAGCGAAGGAAAATAAGTAAAGAGAATGATAATTATGTGGTCTATATCTAAAGATATAGGCCATATTTTTATTTTAGTGTGGAATAATGAGTATAATTTACTATTTAGCTTATGTAAAAGTAATTTGCTAGTGATATAATAGTTACACTAAGTAAGGAGTGGTATTATGTTTGATGATACTAAAACATTAATAATAGTATATAAAAACGAGTTAGTTTTTAATTACTTTAGGAAAATAATAGAAACCTTCAAGAAGAATATAAAAATCATTAGCTGGAGTGAAAAGATTTATTTAGCGCAAATGAAGAGCCCTAAGAGCTTTAATAATAAGGTAGTATTCTTAGGTAGCTTCAAGGGAGCTAAGGCTTTAGAGCCAATTTTAGATGTTCAGTACGATGAATATGGTGTTAAATTTGGGGTAGCTGGTAATAGGTCACTATTAATAGTTCACCCTAAAAGCATTGAAAGCAAGGAAATGTATTTAGAGCTTTTAGATAAGATTAAGGAATTAAATATACCGGAGGTTTATAAGAAGGATTATTATATAGAGTACAAAAAGGGTGCAGTAGGCTTTAGTGAGAAGCTAGATCAGGGCTTTGATAATTTAATGCTTTGGTTTAAGAGGCTTAGGGTAAGAGATAAGCTTGAAAGCCAAATGCTATTTTATGGTGCAACTGTATTATTTAATAATTATCTAGATGGGTATGTAGATTAGCTTTTATAGGTGATTTATATGGAATTTGACAAGGTGAAAAAGGGTTTTATATTAACCCTAGAGGATATAGGCTATAATAAGGATAGCTTTAATATTGATTATGCTAAAAAGGTTAATGCTGAAATAGATAAGATGTATTTAAGCCTTAAGAGCTTAAAGGAGGCTCTTGAAAGGATTTATATTTACGATGATATAAATGATAAGGAGAAGGATAGTAAGCCCTTAAAGCAAAATATAGAGGCAGTAAAGAGCACTATTAGTAAAGAGGCATTAGCTGATGATAGTATAAAGGCAGTAAATAGTGATAATAAGAATATTGAGTTTAAGAATAAGAATATTAAGGAGGTAACAAGAGGAGACCTTAATAGGCTTATTGATAATCAGCAAAAGAATCAGTTTTTACTGTCTGAGTCATTTAAGGCTGGTTTAACATCAGCAACTATAGCCATGGCCTTTAAGATGGTACCTGAAATAGTTAAGGGTATTAATAGGCTTAAAAGCGATGGAGAAATCACTAATAATGATATTAAAAGCTTTGCCTTAGCTGGAGTAGGTAGTGCCCTAGATGGCTTTTTAAGGGGCTCCATAGCAAGCTATTTATATATTTATATTAATTTAAATAAATCAGGAAGCTTTAATTTGTTAAAGGAGCCTAGTGTAATAGGTAGCTTAGTCTTTATTACTATAGAGACTGTTAGAAATAGTATTAAGGTAGCCTTAGGTAAGATGAGCGCAAGAGAAATGGGACTATCATTTTTAGACTCAATTGCCTCATCAGCCATCTTTACAGCTTCAATGCTAACGTCTAAAATATTAATACCTATTCCAGTGGTAGGTTATTTAGTAGGCTCATTAATAGGAAGTACCTTATGTCTTACCTATAGTATTTGTAAAAATAAATTTATTTCATTTTGTATAGATACTGGCTTCACTGCCTTTGGCTTAGTAAGCCAGGATTATGAAATACCATATGAGGCTGCTAGGGAAATGGGCTTAGATTTGAATGAGCTAGATTTAAATTTTATCGATAGTAATGAAGTGAATTATAATGAGCTTAATAATATTAATTCTAGTAATTTTGATGGTACAATTAGCTATAGAAGCCTAAGAAGAGGACTTATAGGTATCAATAAAATAGGCTTTATATATGATTAAAAATGAAATTAAGGATTTATGTGGAAGTATAGATCCTTTTTTTGTGTAAACTATAGGGTATCATGTGTGAAATAAAGGT
>JAHHSW010000019.1 GCA_020024985.1 Anaeroplasmataceae bacterium
TCTTGCGGTTTGTTATGCAGTAAATCAGCTAAAAAAGGGTAATATAGAGAAAATAATCTTAACAAGACCAGCTGTTGAGGCAGGTGAATCCTTAGGCTTTTTACCTGGAGATTTAAAGGAGAAGGTAGATCCTTATTTAAGACCCCTATATGATGCCTTATATGACATGCTAGGGGTTGAGCAAACTCAGGCATTAATTGAAAAGCAGGTTATTGAAATTGCGCCACTTGCCTATATGAGAGGTAGAACCCTTGAGGATGCGTTTATTATTCTTGATGAGGCTCAAAATGCTACTGTGGATCAATTAAAAATGTTTTTAACAAGGCTTGGCTTTAATTCAAAAATGATAGTTACTGGTGATATAAGCCAGGTTGACCTACCAAATCAAAAGAAGAGTGGCTTAAAGGTCAGTGCTAATTTACTTCAGGGCCTACCTGAGGTTGCCTTAATTGTCTTTGAAAAGCATGATGTTGTAAGGCATCCTTTAGTTGCTAAAATTATTGAGAGATTTGAAAAAATTAGTAGTTAATTTAAAATTTGCATTTTAGACAATAAAATAGTACGAAAGTGCCACTTTTTTCGAAAAAAATGGCACTTTTTGTTTTTAATATATTGCAATTAGCTCGATTTGATTATAAAATAATTAATAGAATACAGATTGGAGATGTTAATATGAAGGATAACTATTTAAAAAGTTATTTTAAGTCATTTGGCTGGATTACAACCTTAATAGCAATAGTAGTTTTTATTGGCTTAGGCTACATTGTTTATAGTCCAAATGGCGTAATGAATGTAAGCTTAACTCGTATACTATATGGAGCATTAATGACCCTAATGGTTGGCTGTGCTGTATGCGGTTTAACTGCACTCAGAAGTGAAAAGATTAGCCTTGTAGATTTCTTTAGAGTTACTGCTTTAGTAGGCTCTTTAGGAATTACTATTTTATTAGTAGTTACAAAGGGATCAACAAAATCACTAGCAGTATATAGTGCTGCTACCATTCTATTATTATTTGAGGTAATAATTAGATTTGTAAATTGTGAAGGTGAAGCAAAGACATCAGTTAAGTATTATTTTGGAGCTTTAGCTGCAAAATATAACCCATTAATCTTTGTTATCGCTGGTGGTCTTGTAGCATTAGCAGGATTCTATGTAGTAAAGGAAAATGTTCTATCAGAAATTATGAATGGTATTAACATTTCAAATTACAAATATATGGTTCTTGGTGCTGCTATGGCAGGCTTATTTGCTATATTTATTCCAGCACTAGATAATAAGTGCGATGTTACCCTAATTGACTTAGGCCTTGCTATTGTATTTATTAGCTCTATGTCATTAGCCTTTATTGCTGCTAATTATGTTGGTGCAACAAGCTTTAAGCTAATTTTAGTTGTATGCTTTGCTAGTATGATATGCCTATTAGCTAGAGGCTTAACATATAACAAGGAAGAAAAAGAGAATAAGGAAGGCCAAAAGGCTAGAATGTATTTTAAGGCTAGCTACCAAAATTTTGATGTAGTTGCTCATTATGCAATCGGCTTTATTTTAGCTGCTTTATTAGCAATGCCATTTGTTATGTATGGCAAGGATAATATTTTAAATGATATATTATTCCCTGTTGGTGATAAGAAGGTATTTGTTATGGCTATAGTATCAATTGTATTATCTTTAGTTTGCTTATTCAGCATTGTATTCGGAAAGAATAAGAGATCTAATACAATTGAAAAAATTGATAGAGCTTTAATTGAGGGCTTAATTGTTCTTGCATTTATGATACCATTTGCAGTAATGCTATTATTAAATGGTTCAGGTGAGATGGATACTCTAAAGGCTAATCCTATCCTATATGGTGCTTTAGGTGTTAATGTTTTATTAGGAGTTGTAGCTTTAATTGTTACAATTATTAGAATTAGAGCATATGAGCCAGTTGTTGCTTGTGCATGTGAAGCTTTAGAAGCTCAAGAAGAGGAAGAAACTCCAGTAGAGGAAGAGTCTGAAGAGGAGGAAGCTCCAGTTGAGGAAGAAGCTCCAGTTGAGGAGGAAGCTCCAGTTGAGGAAGAAGCTCCAGTTGAGGAAGAAGCTCCTGCTGAAGTAGAAGCTCTTAGTGAAGAGGAAGAGTCTGAAGAAGAATCAGAGGATGACTTAGAAGAGGATCCTGAAGAAGAGGATCCTGAAGAAGAGGAAGAGCCTGAAGAAAATGATGAGGAATTAGATGAAGAAGCTCAAGAGGAAACTAATGAGCCTAAGAAGCCAGCACTTATTATTAATGAAGTTGCTCCACTTGATAGTGAAGGAAAGCCAAAGAAGATTAAGCGTAGATTTAATGATAAGATGATGTATGCTTCTCAAGAAACAAAGGAATATTATTCTGAAATTAAGAATTACCTAATGCTTTATAGAGCTAAGGGTAGATATTCATCTAGATGTGAAACATTTAGACATAAGGGCTTATTAGCTAAGGTTGCACTTGGTGGTAAGGCCGTAAAGGTTTATTTAGCATTAGATCCACAAATTGTTGAGGAAATGCCTAAGTATTATCTAAAGGATGTATCTGATAAGAAGCAATTCAAGGACGTTCCAGTAATGATTAAGGTTCGTTCTCAACGTAGCTTAAAGTACTTCAAGGAATTAGTTGATATGATGATGCAAAATCGTGAGATTAAGCCAAAGAGAAGATATGAGCCAACTGATTTCACACAAGAGCTTATTCCAAATGGTGAAGCAATTTTAGGTACCCTAGGTATGAGTACTGATTACCTATATGACACAATGAATGTTCAATCTATTCCAGGTGAGATGCCAGATAATTTAATTGATTATCTACCAGCAGTAAACGCTGAGCCACTTGAGGAGGAAGAGGTAGAAATTAGTATTTATCTAGATACTCTATGTGCTCATTTTAATGATGGAGATGTCATTACCCTAGATGTTTTAAAGGAAAAGAATATTTTAACTAGAGGAAATATTTTAAGGGTTAAGGCAAGAGGTACATTAGATAGAAAGCTTACAATCTATGCAGATAGATTTGATGATGATGCTTTAAAGATGCTAATGTGTACAAATTGTACAGCTGTATTAATTATTAGAGATTAATTTTTAAGAAGGCTCTTGGCAAATGCCAAGGGCCTTTTTACCATTCTAAAGCTTTAAATTTAAAGCTTATTTGCTCATAGAAATTTAGATATTTCATGAATTGTAAAATCTTAACAGTATTTTAATATAGTAATTTGGATTTGTTATTGATTATTTAAAAATAAAGTATATAATGTACTTCGTAATATAAATATTTGGGGAGTTGGTATTAACCAGTTACAAGCCAAATCAATTTTTTGAAAGGAATTTGAAGGATTGACCCTTCATATGGTAATGCGTGTGAAGAAACCAATTATTGAGCTTCATAATATTGTTAAATATTATGGAGATAATTGTGTCGTAGATGGAATAAATCTTGACATCTATGAAAATGAATTTGTAACTTTATTAGGACCATCAGGATGTGGTAAGACTACTACATTAAGAATGATTGGTGGATTTGAATATCCAAACTCAGGCGAGATAATTGTTAATGGTAAGATTATTAATGATTTACCCGCTTATGCTAGACCTATTAACACTGTATTCCAAAGATATGCATTATTCCCACATTTAAATGTGTTTGATAATGTAGCCTTTGGTATTAAGAATCGTGGACGTAAGTTTATGATTGATTTTTATGGTGGAATTGATAAGCTAAAGGAAGAGGCTTTAGAAAATAAACGTAGAATGGGTCATGCAAATGCCAAAAAGGCAACCAGATTTGATATAAATCGTATTTTAAAGGAGCATATTAAGGAATCTGTAGATAAGGCCCTATCACTTGTAAATTTATCAGGCTTTCAGGATAGAACTATTGATAAAATGAGTGGTGGTCAGATGCAAAGAGTAGCAATTGCCCGTGCGATTGTTTTAAGACCTAAAATTCTATTATTAGATGAACCACTTTCAGCTCTTGACCTAAAGCTTAGACAAAACATGCAATATGAGCTTAAGGAAATGCAAAGGGATTTAGGTATTACCTTTATCTTTGTTACTCATGACCAGGAGGAAGCAATGGTTATGAGTGATAGAATTATTATCATGAAGGATGGTATCATTCAGCAGCAGGGCTCACCTAAGGATATATATAACGATCCAGTTAACCGCTTCGTTGCTAATTTCATTGGTGAATCTAATATAATTTCAGGCTACTACGTATCAAAGAACCTAGTTCATTTCCTAGGAGCTGATTTTAAGGTAGTAGGCTATGACTTTGATGATGATGAGCCAGTTGATGTAGTAATTCGACCTGAGGACTGGGATGTAGTACCTCTAGAGAAGGCAAAGGTTATTGGTAATGTAACCTCATCAATTTTTAAGGGTGTTCACTATGAGCTATGTGTTGACATTGAGGGTGTTGAATATGTAGTTCACACCTATGAGGATATTAAGACAGATGAAAAGATTGGACTAACTGTCGACCCTTATGAAATATGCTTAATGAAGGTGGATGGAACATGCAAAAAGCTAGTACCGCTAGAAGACTAGTACCTCCTCATCATACCTCACATAAGCTTGAAAGATTAGCAAGACCATATTTATTATGGTTATACATATTTGCAGTATTACCAATGATTATAATGGTATTTTTAATGTTCGTTGATAGTGAGGGTATTATTCTTTATGGAATGACTCCATCTATTAAAAACTTCCAGGTTTTAACAGCTCCATCAACAATTGTAGCTTTCTTTAATTCCTTTAAATACTCAATTATAACAACCTTAATTTGTATATTTTTTGGATATCTTGTAGCTTATCAGCTATATAAGAGCAAGATTAAAAATAAGTATTTAATATTATTATTACTAATTTTACCTATGTGGACCAATATTCTACTTAGAATTAATGCCTTAGCTTCAGTTTTTAAGGAAAATAACATTTTAACAGATTTACTTGGAATTAAGGGTATTAATATAATAGGTACAGATTTGGCTATTATACTAGGTATGGTATTTACCTACCTACCATTTATAGTATTACCAATTTATACCTCATTAGAGAAAATAGATTCATCCTTGCATGAGGCAGCCTTAGATTTAGGTATGACTGAATTTAAGACCTTCTGGAAGGTAACCTTCCCTCTATCTAGTAAGGGTATTGTATCTGGATCTATAATGGTTTTATTACCATGTCTATCAGGTTTTGCAATACCAAATATCTTAGGTGATAGAAAAATAGTTTTAATTGGTAATATTATTGAACAAAAATTCGTTAATATGAACTATAATGCAGGATCAGTTCTTGCAGTAGTATTATTAGTTATTATTTTAGCATCAATCCTATTAATAAATAAGGTTGATAAGGAAGGAGAGACATTACTATGATGAATGAAGTATATGATCCTTCTAAATACGAATATGCAAAGCTAGAGGAATTTGGCTTTAATGAGCATAAGGGCTTAAAGCTAGCTTGGAAAATTATTTCTAAGGTTTTATTAGTTTTCTCTATCTTCATGCTATATTTTTCAATTGTTATAATCGCTATTCAAAGCTTTAATTCAAGTGAGTCCACAACTGAATTTGCAGGCTTCACCCTTGATAATTATTTAAATATGTTTAAGAAGAATAGCTTAAATATGGCAATAATGAATTCCTTTAAAACAAGTATTTGTGCAACCCTAATTGCAACAGTGCTTGGTACAATTATTGGAATAGGTGCTTATTATTTACCTCCTAAGGTAAAGGCAAGGCTAAGCCTACTAAATAATATTCCACTTTTAAATTCAGATATTGTTACAGGTGTTTCATTAATGCTATTATTTTCATTATTACTTCCAGTATTCAAAAATATTTTTGGCTTCTGGACAGTTTTAATTGCTCATGTTTATTTCATACTTCCTTATGTGGTATTATCTGTACTACCTAAGATGAAGGAGATAGACCCAAATATGCTTGAGGCATCACTAGATTTAGGTGTTAAGCCATTTAAATCATTAAGAAAGGTTATTGTCCCAGCTATTAAGGGTGGTATCTTCAGTGGTATGATGCTTGCATTTACTATCTCATTTGAGGATTTCGTTGTTGGATATTTTACTACTGGTAATGGCTATAATACCTTATCTATTTGGATTTATTCATCAATTGGTAGAAAATCCTTATTCCCAGGTGTATATGCATTTTCAACTCTACTAACAGCATTTATGATTTTAGTAGTGGTTATTTATAATTTAGTGAAGGGAAGAGGTAAAAATGTTAAAAAGAATCATTAGCCTTATAGCTATATTTTTATTATCACTTTCCTTAGCCTCATGTGGTGGAAAGCCAGTTTTATTATTCCTAAACTGGGGAGAATACATAGATGAGGATATGATTTCAGCCTTTGAAAAGAAGTATAATTGCATTGTCTTAATGGATTTAGCTGAAAGCAATGAGCTTTTCTATTCTAAGGTAAGAGCTGGAACAACTATTTATGATGTGGTAGCTCCAAGTGATTATATGGTAGAAAAGATGTATAACAATGGTATTTTAGAGGAGCTTGATTTTACTAAGCTTGAAAATTATAACCCTAATAGTGATAATATCCGTAAGGGTGTTAAAAATATTATGGAGGAAATGCAGGGAAATTTCGGTGATGATATCGTTAATTACTTTGTACCATATCTATGGGGTACCTGGGGTATTATGTATGATACAACCCTACCTGGCTTAGAGGAGGCTGTTGTAAATGCTAAATCAAGCTGGAGCCCACTATTTGATAGACAGGTATTACCAGCTGGTACTAAGGTAGCAATGTATGATTCACATCAGCATGCCTATTATGCAGCTACTAAGTATCTAGGCTTACCATCAAATAAGGAGCTAACTCACTCTAAGCTAGACTTAATTGAGGATTTAATTAAGGAGATGAATTATGATGCTTGGGGTACAGATAACATAAAGAAGGATATTGTTGCAGGAAACATTGATTTAGGCTTTATGTGGACCGGAGACTTCCTATATTATTATTGTGAGCAAATAGCTAAGCTAGTAGTAGGAGCCTATAGTAAGGGAGAAATTGAGATTTCTGAAATAGAGCCTATGATTATTGGCCTTGCTGGAGCTAGTAAGAGCTATAAAAAGGGTGATAAGGTCTATAAGGTAGGCTTTGATTTATTTATCCCTGATGATACTATTGCCTTTGTAGACAATTTAGTTATTACAAAGGATTCTCAGCACAAGGATTTAGCCTATAAGTTTATTGACTTTATGATGTCAAATAATGTGGCTATTACAGAGGACTACAGAGTAGACCCTGCCTTCAGCAATGCTTATTATGTATGCTACGACACCCCATATATTAAAACCTATGAGGAAATTCTAGCTCTTAAGAAATCAGAGGCTGGTGAGGAGAAATTCACAGCTAAGGACGCAGAGGAATTTAAGAAGGAAGCAAATAACCCTTATGATAGTAAGCTATTTAGTAAGGTATATGATTATGCTAATGCCCTAGGCTTTATGCATTATTACCCTATTGATACAACTAAGGGACATAAGCTAACCTCATTTTCAAGGTCTTATGTAGATATTATAAATACTACCTTCTATAACGCAAGAATATAATTTTATGGCACTAAGCCCTTAGGCTTGGTGCCATTTTATTTTGTGTGCCAGGCATGGCACTAATCTTACTGGTGAAAGTCCAGTCACGAGTATTTGTCGCTAGTGTAGTAAAATGCAAGCCCGTATCAGTAATGGTGCGTTTTATGGATGTAAATCTATAATGAAGGTTGGAAAACAAACTGAAGTCCGATGACAAACGTAAAACCAAGAAGGTAAATTAAGAGGTTGTGGAATGAAAGATTAGTGAATTACCCTGGGAGGCCCTAACGCAATATCGTGAGATACTGTCCGATAAAAAGGCATATGGTTAGAAAGTCAGCTGAGGTCGTAGTAGGTATAACCAAATACTGAAGGACCTAATGTTTATATAGTGCGAATCGCTATGAGCAATGTTCAAGTAGTCCGACATAGAGAAATAACCTAGAACTAGGGAAACGTAAATGAACTAGATGGTGAAAGGTATAGGGATGGTCTTGAAAAAAAATTACGAATTGAAGGAGGAGCAGCAAATGAAATTAATAGTTTGTGTAAAATATAAAAGTAGCGCCGTATACGAGAACCGTACGTACGGTGCAATGGTAGGAAAGAGCTAAAAACTCTTTTCTACCCTATTCTACATATAATGGTATTTTGTCTATTATTCCTAAATGACCTTAAATAAGATTGACAATTATAAATTAAATTTATATAATATTCTAAGTGATAAATAATATTTATAGGAGGATACATATGATAGATGCAAGATTAATTACCTTAATAACTCTATTAGAGGAAAAAAGCTATACAGCTACCGCTCAAAAGCTTAATTTTACTCAGCCTGCTATAACCCACCATATAAAAGCAATAGAAAAGGAATACGATATTTCACTTTTTGAAAATAGTAAGACCTTTGAGCTAACTAAGGCCGGAAAAATATTATTAGATTATGCCAAGGAAAGTAAAATTCGTTATGAGCAGCTTTTAAATAACTTTAAAAAGCAAAGCTCAGAGGTTGTAAGAATTGGTATAACAGAGATGATTAGCTCATCTATCTTGGAGACTCCTTTTATGAATGAGGTAAGGCATACATTACCTAGATATAATCTATATAATTATACTACCACAACTATTCAGGATAAAATTTTAAATGGTGAATTAGATTTAGGTGTAATTGACTCAAGCTTTGATAGCCAAAGCTTTGAATCATTATATTTATATTCTAATAAAATTGTTATAGTTGTTAAGCCCGATGGACAATTTACTAAGAATAGAATAACAAGAGAGCTATTGCTATCTAGTGTTGTTATTATTGGAGACAAGGATAGTGGCTTATATAAAACTACTATGGGTACCCTACATAATAAGAATATTAGGCTTAACCATAATATTATTCTAGAATCTAATAACCCAGAGATGATAGCTAGCCTTGTTTGTAACAATGACGCAATTGGCTTTATGTATGAGGATGGTGCGAGAGCTATGGAAAGATTAGGTAGAATTAAGGTAGTAGAGCTATTAAACTTTAAGCCAATTCAAAACACCTATCTTATTTATAATAGATTCTCATTCCTAGATGAGGGGGCTCAGGCCTTACTTGATAGAATTAAAAAACTAGGTGAGTAAAATGGAAATATTATACGAGGATAATCATATTATAGTTGCCTATAAGCCTAAGGGAGTATTATCACAGGCTGATGGAAGTGATAAGCCTGATATGCTAGAGCTTTTAAAGGCCTATATTAAGGAAAAATATAATAAGCCTGGTAATGTTTATCTAGGGCTTGTTCATAGATTAGATATTAATACTGATGGGGTTATGGTTTTTGCAAAAACGTCAAAGGCAGCCTCAAGGCTTTCAGAAAGCATTAAGAAGCATGAATTTGAAAAGAGATATATAGCTACTGTAACTGGTGAAGTTAAAAATTCAGACTTTATAGAGCTTAAAAGCTTTATAAAAAAGGATGAGGGCAAAAGAAAAAGCTTTATAGATAAAAATGGTCAGGAGGCTATTTTATTCTATAGAGCTATTAAAAGCTATAAAATAAATAATGATTTGGTTACTGATGTTGAGGTGATTTTAAAAACTGGACGCTTCCATCAAATAAGGTGTCAAATGGCTTCAATTGGCCACCCCCTATATAAGGATAATAAATATGGTAGTAGGGTAGAAAATAAGGATAATTTTATTCCCCTTACTGCCTATATGCTGAAATTCCCTCATCCCACAACCAAGGAAATTATGACATTTAAGTTAAAATAGAGCTTAGGCCCTATTTTTATTTTGCTTTAAATGCTATAATTAAATAAAGAAGAGGACGTGATTTATATGAAGCTTGATGTTACAATTGATAGCCCATTAGAGGCTAAAAGTATTTCTGGTGTAAACAATGCTAATTTAGCAGTTTTAGAGGAGCTTTATGAAACAAGCCTTGATATCAGTGGTGATACGGTCGTAACTAGCCTAGAGGATTCGGAGGCTATAAAAAATTTAAGTGAAATATTTAGAATTTTAAAAATTATGATTAGTAAGGATTTAAATATAAATCCTAGAGATATAATATCTATTTCTAATGTTGTAAAGGCTGATTTAGTTTTAGAATATTTAAATTTTTTAGATAATCGTAAGCCGATAGCTCATACCCTTCATAATAAGCCAATTTATCCAAAGACCCTTATGCAGGATAGGTATATTAAGGCTATGGATAAGCATGATTTAATCTTTTCTATTGGTGCTGCAGGTAC
>JAHHSW010000190.1 GCA_020024985.1 Anaeroplasmataceae bacterium
CATTAAATCATTAACAAGCTTATCAGTCATTTGAAGCTTAACATTAGCTGTAGGTAATGTATCCTTCCAGTTATTTCTTGAAACATATGTTACCTTGTTAGTTTCGCCATCATACTTATTAATATCTGCCTCATCAAAAATACTTGTAATCTTATTACCTGTAGCTCTTGATACAGAATATTTATGCTTATCATAGCCAAGGGTAATCTTCTTAACTAGGCTACTATCACCATCAGCAGTCATACCATCTGCCTTCTTATAGCCTTGAGCAGCTAAAATGTTATTCATTGCATCATGGCTATCCATACCAGCAGCTAAATAGTAATCACCATCATTGATGATATATGTCTTATCAACATTAGCATCAAATACAGCGAAGTCTCTTTGGTTTACAGAAACAGTAACTGTTTCCTTAGCACCTGGAGCTAAAATACCAGTCTTTGCAAAGCCTACAAGCTCTACTGCAGGTACCTCAATACCACGCTCGATATTCTTTGCGTTATAAGGCTTTTGTAAATAAATTTGAACTGCGTCCTTACCACTATAGGTATTGCCAATATTCTTTACATCTACTGATACCTCATAGGTATCATTTTCATTATTTCTATTAACCTTTAAATTTGAAAATTCAAACTCTGTATATGACTTACCAAAGCCAAATGGCTGTGATACTGCTGTAGCATAATCAAATGCACCAGCATTTTCTCTCTTTGTTACTATATCAGCATATCTAGTTTCAGCATATCTATAGCCTACATATACACCCTCTTGGTAAACGTCATATGTAGAGAATTGACCTAAAACACCATTAGAATTTCTTGGAAGATCAAAGTTATCAGCACCCTGATACTTATATGCACCAAAGTTCTTATTAACTGGGTTTAAATCATGATCATACCAATATGTATCTGATAAATGGCCTGATGGATTAACGCTACCAGCGATAATATCACCAACAGCCTTAAAGCCTGTTGAGCCTGGTGTACCAATCCATAAAGCAGCATCTACACCATAGGTATCAGAATCTAGGAAATCCTCAATTGGATTTGCAGTATTTAATAAAACAATAATTTTCTTAAGCTTTCCTTGCTTCTTAAGATCATTTAAGCCCTTAAGAACGCTCTTTTCACTTTGAGATAAAGCAAGATAATTACCCTCTCTAGAGCCTTCCTGAGAAAGGTCTCCATTTTCTCCACCAGATCTAGAAATAGTGAAGATTGCAGCATCACTATAGTTAGAAATTGAATCAACAACTCCTGCCTTTACTAAATCCTCCCATGGAGCATCATTAACCTTATTCTTAGAATTACCCATTGCATATTTAGGGTTAGCCTTATAGAAATTAATAATATCCTGATTTAAATCATATTGTGCCTTTTCGCCATCAACAGCTGTAGCACCATTTAAGCCCTGAATTAAATCAATTAATGTAGTGCTTCCACCAGCTCCTAGGTTAGCTGAACCACGTCCACCAAAGCAAGGATCAATTGATTGGTAGCCTAATAAGCTTATCTTTGATTTCTTAACTAAAGGTAATGCATTATCATTCTTTAATAAAACAGCACCCTCTGCCTCTAAGCGACTAACTAAATCTCTAGCAGCAGTATTTACTTCCTTAACACTAGAGTACTTACTCTTAAAATACTCTGTATCTCCACTTGATTCGCCAGTATTTTCTACCTTACTGCTTGATTGACCAAGCTGTTGAGTTATCATACCATAGTTATCAGGAAGTGTAGCAATCTTAGTTCCACATAGCATAAATGCTAATAAAACTGATGATGATACAACTCCTACCTTGCTTACTACCTTAATCTTACTCATGTGCTACCTCCACTACCTTATTATCAGCTGTTTGTTTTAAGAATACATTTGCGATTGAAGCAATAAGTGTAATAAGGAAGAATATTCCCATTACAACAAATGCTGGACTCATTTCAGCAAATGTAATTTCGATTCCAACAAACATTTCAAAAATGTATTGGAATGATGCATAAACAAAGAATACAAATCCTAGTAATGCAAACGCAAATTGTGTGTATCCTAAGAACTTATATTGCTTTGTTGCAATAAGTACTATAGAAATAACTGCTCCGACAATTGAAAAAACACCAACAAATGTTAGAAAGCCCATGCTTACTACCATTTCAGCAAACCTTACATACTCGCTTAAGCCTGGGGCTATAGCTAAATAAAGAATGCCTGATAATAAGAATAAAATGGTTATGGCTATTGAAAACCAGAATCCAATTTTCTTATCCTTTAAATAATCACCTAAATTCATCTTTTCCTCCTTGAAATTAAACCAAAGCTTTTAGGTAAAGCTTAAAACCCTTAAGACTCATAACTTTTTAGCTACCCCTCTAAAAAATAATTGTAAATGAATGCATCAACCTTATTAA
>JAHHSW010000191.1 GCA_020024985.1 Anaeroplasmataceae bacterium
TATTAAAAAAATAAAAGACTGCCAACAAACTAAATTAGTTTGTCAACAGTCTGAAGCACTATTTATTCGTTAAATGGTGCTTTATTCTTTATGTGACCTTGTCACTTTAAAAGTTAATTAAAATCGTGTATAATAGGCTTATGCTAGAAATTAAAGGAGGAGCTTAATTATGTTTGATGCAGCTATAATTGGAACAGGTCCTGCAGGAGTATCTGCAGCATTAACACTAAAGCAATTAAATAAAAGCTTTATTTGGTTTGGTGATGAAAACTTATCTTTAAAGGTAAAGAAGGCTGAAAAAATTACTAATTATCCAGGACTTATAAATATAACTGGTAATGATTTAGTAGACGCCTTTAAAAAGCAAATAAATTCAATGGGGATAGAGATTACACCCAAGGTAGTAACTGGTGTATACGACTTATCCACACATTATGGAATTTTATGTAATCAGGATATGTATGAGGCTAAGGCTATTATTTTAGCAACAGGTGTTGAGGCCTTAAAGCCTATTAAGGGTGAGGTAGAATACTTAGGTAGAGGAGTTAGCTACTGCGCTACCTGTGATGGTATGCTATATAAGGGAAAGGATATTATTGTAGTTATTACCTCTAAGGCTCATGAGCATGAGATTGAATTCTTATCTGAAATATGTAATTCAATTAAGGTTTTTGCTTCATATAAGGATTTTGGAATCAATAAGCCTAATGTGGAGCTATTAAGTGGCTTCCCACAGGAAATTATTAAGGAAGATATGATGAAGCTTAAGACTAGAACTGAAGAAATTAATGCGGCAGGAATCTTTGTTTTAAAGGATTCTGTTTCACCTGCTGTTTTAGTCCCAGGCCTAGAAATAGAAAATTCACATGTTGTTGTTGATAGAGCATGTAAGACAAATTTAAGAGGATGCTTTGCCTGTGGTGATGTTACAGGTAGACCATACCAATATACTAAGGCAGTTGGCGAGGGTAATATTGCTGCCCATTCCTTAGTGGCTTATTTACAAACAATTAAGGAGTAGAGGTTATAGAAATGCTTGAAAGAGTAAAATATGATGGATACGTTCAAATTTTAAAGGAGGAGCTAGTACCAGCTATGGGCTGTACAGAGCCTATTTCTATTGCTTATGCAGCAGCAAAGGCAAGAGAGGTTCTTGGTGCTACGCCTGAGAGCGGATCTATTGGAGTTAGTGGTAATATTGTTAAAAATGTTAAGAGTGTAACTGTACCTCATACTGGAGGAATGAAGGGAATAAAATCTGCTTTTATTGCTGGTATGGTGGCTGGAGATGCCTCTAAGGAGCTAGAGGTAATAGCTGATGTTAGTGAGGCTGATATTGCTAAGATGCCTGAGGTAAAGGCAAGCTTCCCATTAGATGTTTATGTACCAGAGGATGCAAGAATTTTTGACCTAAGGGTTACCCTAAGAGCAAATGGGCACGAGGCATTTGTAAGAATAGCCGATACTCATACTAATATAGTTCAAATTAAGTATGATGGAGAGGTGCTTTTTGAGCACGAGCTCGTTGAAAGAAAAAGTGTTAAAACTGATAAATCAATATTAAATGTAGAGGATATAGTTGAATTTGCTAATACAGTTAATATTGATGACGTTAAGGAGACTCTAGATAGACAAATTAATTATAATATGGCTATAGCAGAGGAGGGCTTAACTAATCCATATGGAGCAAATGTAGGTAAGACTATTATAAAGGCATTTCCAAATGATGTTAAGATTTTAGCAAAGGCCTATGCAGCTGCTGGTAGTGATGCTAGAATGAATGGCTGTGAGCTTCCAGTAATTATAAATTCAGGTAGTGGTAATCAGGGTATGACTGCCTCAATTCCTGTAATTGTATACTCAAGACATTACTGTAAGTCTAAGGAGGATTTATATAGAGCCCTATGTGTATCTAATTTAGTTACAATCCACCTTAAGGCTGGTATTGGTACCTTAAGTGCGTACTGTGGAGTAGTATCAGCAGGAGCAGGTGCTGGTGCTGGTATAGCCTATTTACTTGGAGGAGGCTTCAAGGAGGTTGCACATACTATTGTTAATGCTGTAGCTATAGATTCAGGAATTATTTGTGATGGTGCAAAGGCATCATGTGCTGCTAAGATTTCGACCGCAGTAGAGGCTGGTATACTAGGCTATGAAATGTATAATAATGGTAATCAGTTTATGGGCGGAGATGGAATAATTGAAAAGGGCGTAGAAAAAACTATTAAAAATGTTTCTAGGCTAGCTCGTGATGGAATGAGTGAAACTGATAAGGAAATCATAAGAATCATGGTTGAGGATAATAGTAATAAAAGATGCTAAATTAGGCTAATAGGTGATTTTTATGGTTTTAGAAAATACATTAGATGTTTACTTTAATACATATAGGTATCAAA
>JAHHSW010000192.1 GCA_020024985.1 Anaeroplasmataceae bacterium
CTTCTTTAGGCTCTTATAATCGCTAAGCTCAACCTTTTCAGCCTCCCATTTCTTAGTAAGCTCACTAGCTTCCTTTTTAGCCTCATCAAGCTCAAGCTCTAAATCCTCAAGCCTCTTAAGAGAAGCAGGATCGCTTTCCTTCTTTAAAGCCATTTTTTCAATTTCTAGTTGAGCAATCTTACGATCTAAATCATCAAGCTCGGCAGGCTTGCTATCTAGCTCCATACGACGTGAGGCACAGGCCTCATCGATTAAATCTATTGCCTTATCTGGTAGAAATCTATCGGTTATATACCTATTAGATAGGGTAGCAGCAGCAACTATGGCGCTATCCTGAATGGTTACACCATGATGTAACTCAAATCTTTCCTTTACACCTCTTAAAATAGAGATTGTATCTGCTACACTTGGCTCAGATACTGAAACCTTTTGGAAACGTCTTTCTAGAGCACTATCCTTTTCGATGTATTCTCTATATTCCTTTAGAGTAGTAGCACCAATACAGTGAAGCTCACCACGAGCTAGCATTGGCTTTAGCATATTTGAGGCATCAAGGGCACCATCACTTTTACCGGCACCAACAATTAGGTGGATTTCATCAATAAACATGATGATATTACCATCACTTTCCTTAACCTTATTAAGGACAGCCTTTAATCTTTCCTCAAATTCACCACGGTATTTAGCACCGGCAACTAACGCACCCATATCTAGCTCAAAAATAGTTTTATTTTTAAGTGATGATGGAACATCATTAGCGACGATACGTCTTGCAAGGCCCTCTATGATAGCGGTCTTACCAACACCTGGCTCACCAATTAGAACTGGATTGTTTTTAGTTTTACGAGATAAAATCTTAATGATTCGTCTAATTTCCTCGTCTCTACCAATAACTGGATCAATTTTACCCTCTCGGGCTAGCTTAACAACGTCACGACCATATTTTTCAAGTACATTTTCCTCTTGCATGTTCTCGTTTTGCATCATTATAATCAATCCCTTCCGTGTCAATTTCTGACTACATCTATATTATAACACATATTTTGGCACTTGCAATAGGAGAGTGCTAAAAAACATAGTTATGTCAAAAAAACTGAAAATTATGTGAATTAAAATTTATGATTGACATATTTTATACTGATATATATAATTATATTATTGCCTAAACTTGCTTTGGGCTTTTTTAAATGTGAAGGAGTGGTAGAATGATTAAATTACTTAAGCATTTTAGATGGTACTATTGGATATTGTCTATTTTGCTTCTTGCGTTAACAATTCTTGGTGTATGTGCTGATTTACGTATTCCGGATTTATTAACTGTTATATTAAATAAGGCGAGTGAAATTGATATGCTGCGTCAACAAGGACAATTGACCCAGGCATTAATCGATTCTGCCCAGCAGGAGATTTTAAAGAATGGTTTATTAATGCTTGCTAATGCATTATTAAGTGTAACCTGTATTGTATTTGTTGCCTTTGTAGCCTCAAGAATTGCTGCAGGCTTTGCTCATGATTTAAGAGATAAGGTATATACTAAGGTTCAAAACCTATCATTAACTGAAATTGATAAGTTTTCAACAGCGTCATTAATAACAAGAACCACTAATGATATTAATCAGGTTCAAATGGTTTTAGTAATGGTATTAAGAATGGCTCTTGCAGCTCCATTTACAGCAATACTTGGTATTATAAATGCTACAAGCCATGCTCAAAAGTCTAATCTTAATATACTAGTAGTTATCGCTGTAATTTCCTTAACCGTATTGGTAGTTAGCTTATTTAGTATTATTTATCCAAAGTTTAAGCAAATTCAAAAGAATACAGATGATATCAACCTAGTAACAAGAGAAAATTTAACTGGTATAAGAGTAGTTAGAGCTAATAATGCTCAGGACTATGAGGAGGCTAAGTTTAATAGCGTAAATGATCGTTTAACTAAGACTAATATTTTAGTTAATAGAGTTATTTCACTTTTAAATCCAGGTATTACTATCATTATGAATTTAACCTCACTATTAATTTTATGGGTTGGTGCTTATGCAATTGATAATGGTACTATGCCAATAGGTAATGTATTTGGCTTCCAGCAATATACAATGATGATTTGTATGGCCTTCATGGTTTTAATTATGATTTTCGTATCAGTACCACGTGGTCAGGTAAGTGCTAATCGTATTAATGAGGTATTAGAAATCAAAAATCTTATTGAGGACCCTATTGAATCTAAGGCAAATGAAGCAAAGGGCTTTGGTGAGATTGAGTTTAGAAATGTAAGCTTTAAATACCCTGGTAGTGATGAGCCAGTATTAAGTAATATTAATTTTAAGATTGGTAGTGGTGAAACACTAGCTATTATTGGTTCAACTGGTAGTGGTAAGACAACTATAT
>JAHHSW010000193.1 GCA_020024985.1 Anaeroplasmataceae bacterium
CTTTTAATGGCTGAAGCTAATCGCTGTGATTATGAAAAGGCTGTTAATTTAGTTAAGTTTGGCTGCTTCATGCAAAAAGAAGAGAAGGAAGTAGACTTTACTAAGTTTGAGCATATTCCATCAGATAAAAAGTTTAAAGGCTTATATAAGCTTTATAGAAATCTAGAAACTAAGGAATTAGTATTTATTTGCCCACTTGTTGAGAATAACAAGGGTGATAAGGATGAGGATAAGTCTATGAAGCCATATGCATATGACTGTATTTATCTAGAAACTATGGATAATGAGACATATGAGCTTGTTAAGAAGGCTGCTAAAAATAATATTAATAATAGGGTAAAAACATTATATATTGCTTCATTTGCTGCATATTTTACTTTATTAGCTATGACAATTGTTAGTATCATTATTTGCTCAATTGTATATTCTGAGGGTGGCTTTATGCAATTCTTCCAAAGCACAATGCTAGTTCTTGGTACTACCTTATCAGGATGCGTAGTTAGCTTACCATTATTGGTTATAGCTGCTATTAAGTATAGAAATTATAAGGCAAAGTAATTATGCAAAAATACTTCATATCTAAATCTGATTTAGCTAATTTAGTTATCACTGGTGATGATGTATTCCATATTAGACAGGTAATGCGTGGAAAAATAGGGGATATGATTCAGGTAAGTGACGAGGAAAGAACCTGCTTAGCTAAAATTACAGGTATAACAAGTAATGAGGTAAGCTTTGAAATAGTAGATGAGGAAATCGGCAATAATGAATTGCCGGTTTTTGTATCTATATTCCAGGGCTTTCCAAAGGGAGATAAAATAGAGGATATTATAAAGCATGGTACTGAGCTTGGTGCCCATAGCTTTATACCAACACTTATGAAAAGAAGTGTTTTTAAGCTTGATCCAAAGAAGAAGGAAAGCAAGCTAATTCGCTTTAATAAAATAGCCAAGGAGGCGGCTGAGCAAAGCTTTAGAGCCTATGTACCAAGGGTAGAGGATATATTACCTCTTAAGGCTATTGATTTTAGTAAATTTGATAAGCTAGTTTTATGCTATGAGGAAAGTGCTAAGGAGGGAGAATGCAGCAATTTCAAGGAAATTGTTAAGTCTCTTAAGCCAAATGATAGGGTAGCAGTGCTTATAGGACCAGAGGGTGGAATAGATAATGATGAGCTAGAGTATTTAGCTAAGCTTGGCTTTATTCCTTGTGCCCTAGGACCACGTATTTTAAGAACTGAGACTGCTGTATTTTATGCATTATCAAGCATAAGCTTTGAAATGGAGTTGAAATAAATGAAGAAGGTTGGATTTATAACCCTAGGCTGTAAGGTTAATATTTATGAGTCTAATGCCCTAAAGAATGAGCTTGAGGCTAGAGGCCTTGAGGTAAGTGAGGCTACTGAGGACTGTGATGCCTATGTTATTAACACCTGCTCAGTTACTAATATGGCTGATGCAAAGAGCCGTAAGATGATTCGTAAATGTATAAAGATGAACCCTGAGGCCGTTGTTTGTGCAATGGGCTGCTATACTCAAACCAATAAGGAGGCTAAGGAGATTCCTGGTGTGGATGTCTTAATTGGTAATGGTAATAAAAAGGAGGGTATTAATAAGCTTTGTGAAATGATTGAATCAGGAGATCATAGTAATAAGTATGTTAATATTCTAGATATTTTAGATAACCATGAGTATGAGCAATTAGGAGTAACTACCTATGACCACACTAGAGCGTTCGTTAAGATTGAGGATGGCTGTGAGAACTTCTGTACCTACTGTATCATTCCTTATGCTCGTGGACCAGTTCGCTGTAAGGAGCCTAATGAGGTTATAGAGGAATTAAATAGAATTTGTGATAATGGCTATTTAGAGGTTGTGCTTGCTGGTATACATACAGGTAGATATAGATATGGGGATACTAATCTAAGTGCCTTAGTAAGACGTATTTTAAATGAGGTACCAAGGCTTAAGAGATTAAGATTATCATCTATAGAGATAAATGAGGTTGATGATGAATTCATTGAAATGATGAAGGATAATAGAATCTTAGCTAATCACCTTCATTTACCACTTCAATCAGGTAGTGATTTAATCCTATCTAGAATGGAGCGTAAGTATGATAGCCAGTTCTTTATTGATAAGGTAAAGAAGATTCGTGAGGCTAGACCAGATTGCTCAATTACAACAGATATTATTGTAGGCTTCCCATATGAGACCGAGGAGGAATTTATGGAAACCTATAATTTCTCAAGAAATATAGAGTTTGCAAAAATTCATGTCTTCCCATATTCAGTAAGAAGAGGAACTAAGGCTGAGAAGATGCCACAGGTTAATGATACTGTTAAAAAGGAAAGAGCTACTCGTCTTTTAGCTCTATCTAGAGA
>JAHHSW010000194.1 GCA_020024985.1 Anaeroplasmataceae bacterium
TATTTGTAAGGATATAAATTTCTTAAGCCAAAGGTCATTAGAGCTTTTACCAAGCGAGCTTTATGTTGTAGATGATTTAATAGATACATTAAGCTTTAATATTAATAGATGTGTTGGTATGGCAGCTAATATGATAGGCTATAATAAAAGAGCTATAGTCTTTGTTGATAATGAGAAAATAGAATATATGATTAATCCTATAATATTAAAGGCTCAGGATGAGTATATAGCTTGCGAGGGCTGTCTATCCTTAGAAGGAGTTAGAGAGGCTAAAAGATTTAAAAAAATTAAGGTGCAATATTATGATAGAGACTTTAAAATCAAAATTAAAAGCTATAGTGGCTATGTAGCTCAAATAATTCAGCATGAAATGAATCATTTAGATGGAATAATTATTTAAAATTTATGATATATCATATTTATTTTTTATAATAAATGTGGTATATTATAGACATGCTCTTTTAGTTCATCGGTAGAACGCGGCCATGGTAAGGCTGAAAGGCTAGTTCGATTCTGGCAAGGAGCACCAGTATAATAAATTAATTGTCTTATTATTTAAGGCAATTTTTATTTTTTTAGAGGCCTTTTAGGCTTCTTTTTTCAATTAATGGAGAATACTTAAAATATTAAAAAATGCTCTTGAATAAGGATATATTTAGTTGTATAATTGATTATGTTTTGCGACTCGGTCGCAAATTGGAGGGAATTATGTATAATACAAGTAATAAGCAAATGCTTTTAGATTTATTTTGTAATAATAAGAATAAAAGCTTTACTGCTGTAGAGCTTATAGAAATTTTACATGATCAAATGAATAAGGCTACTATTTATAGACAGCTCCTTAAAATGGAGGAGAATAATCAAATAGTTAAGTTTTATAATAATAAGGATGATATTTATGAATATCAGTATTATCAAAATTGTCACGAGCACTTACATTTAAAGTGTACTAAATGTGGCAGAATTATCCACCTTAAGTGTCCTGAGGCTAATGGCTTCATTAGTCATATATATGAGACTCATGGCTTTTTAGTGGATAAAACATCAACCATAATTTATGGTCTTTGTAAGGAGTGCAGGTAATGGAAGAATACATACATATTTTAGAGCATTCTTTAATAGATAGCCTAAAGGTTTTAGGCTTTGCCTTTATAATCTATGTTATATTATCATTTTTAGAGGGTAAGATTACTAATTTATTAAAGAAGCATAAGGGGATTAACCCAATTTTAGGAGCCTCAGCAGGCTTGATTCCACAATGTGGTATAAGCGTAATTGCAGCTGATTTATATTTAAAAAAGCATATAACTATGGGAACCCTTGTTGCGGTGTTCTTTGCATGTAGTGATGAGGCACTACCAATATTGCTATCAGATCATACTAAGGCGCTTTGGATTATTCCATTACTATTAATTAAGCTAGTTATGGGCTTTAGTATTGGTTATTTAGTTGATTTATTTATTGATAAAAGACAGGAGCATTTAGAGCATGTCCATAATGAGGAGGAGCATCATCCTCATGAGCATCAGCACGAGGGTGAGGATGAGTCTATGAAGGATATGGATAATGTTCATGTAGGCTGCTGTCACCACCATATAGAGGAGGATGAAAGTAAGCTTAAGGTTCATTTGCTTCATCCATTTATTCATTCTCTTAAGATATTTATTTATGTTTTTGCAGTAAATATTTTATTTGGTTTAATTATTCACTGGATAGGTGGAGAGGATGTTTTAATTTCCTTCCTATCTAAAAATGAGGCCTTAGCTCCTATTGTTTCTGCAGTAGTAGGGCTTATTCCAAATTGTGCCTCATCAGTATTAATTACAGAGATTTTCTTATTAGATGGCTTACCATTTGCAGGCCTAGTATCAGGCTTAGCAGTAAATTCAGGTCTAGGCTTGGTTTATTTAATTAAGAATAGAAAGAGTATTAAGGATGTTTTAATTATTTTAGGTATATTATTCACATCAGCAGTAGCTGTTGGATATATTATCTATGGAATAATGCTGGTAATTTAAGGAGAAAATAGGAATGGAAGAATTATTAGAAAGATTTTTACGCTATGTAAAAATTAATACAATGAGTAAAGAGGATATGCATCAAACTCCTTCAACAATGGAGCAATTTGATTTAGCTATGCTTCTTAAGGATGAGCTTATTGCTCTTGGGCTTAAGGATGCTAGTGTTAATGAGCATTGTATTGTTACTGCAAGCCTACCTAGCAACTGTGGTAGCGATTTAAGCATTGGCTTTATTGCTCACCTAGATACAATTCCAGGCTTTAGTGGTAAGAATGTAAATCCAAGGGTTATTAGAAATTATGATGGTAATAGAGTTGATTTAAAGGGTATTTCCTTAGAT